>JBKJPI010000527.1:0-13252 GCA_046595235.1 Burkholderiales bacterium
GGGCGCATTGGGAATTGCGCTCTTGGTTGTCGTCACGGGCTATCCGCAGATGAACGGCGGCGCCGTCGGTGTGACGGCCGTGAAGATTGCGGCCGCCAAGGCCACGTTGCCGTTCTGGCAGGCTTTCTTCTCCGGTATTCTGTGCAACGTGCTGGTCTGCATGGCGGTGTGGCTCACGCTGGCCGGCCGCACCGTGATCGACAAAGTCGTCGCCACCGTCTTCCCGATTTCCGCCTTCGTGGCCGCAGGGTTCGAGCATTCGGTGGCGAACATGTACTTCATTCCGCTCGGCATCCTCCTGCGTGACACGATTGATGCCGCGGGGATCGCCGGGGCAGACCGTCTGGACTGGACCGGATACGTGCGCAATCTCGTGCCGGTGACGCTCGGGAACATCGTGGGTGGCAGCGGCCTCGTGGCGTTGGTCTATCACGTCATCTACAGGCGCGGTGCGGAGCGGCTGCACCGGGAAAGAGCGTAAAGCGCCCACCTGAGCTCGATTTGATGTCGGATCGAACGCCGCAGGACGCGGGGGTTTTGAGGAGAGCTACATGTACCGCCGAATACTCGTTCCGGTTGATGGCAGCGCAACATCGATGATCGGTCTTAAACACGCGGTCGCGCTTGCAAAGGACCAGCGGGCGCGCGTGCGCATTCTGAACGTCGTCGATGAATTGATCATGACGCCGATCATGCTGGACCCGACGGGAGCCGACCTTGCGAATGTTGTGGACTCCTTGCGTGCAGAGGGTCAGAGGGTGCTCAAAGAGGCCGCTGCCGTCGCTGCAAAGAATGGGGTAAAGGCGGAAACGGTCCAGATCGAAAGCCGCGGCCAACCGGTGTCCGACGTCATACTCGCGGGGGCCGGTCGCTCGCGGGCAGACGTGATCGTGATGGGAACCCATGGACGCAGGGGGCTGAACCGGTTGCTTCTGGGCAGCGACGCCGAGCGCGTGTTGCGCGACGCTCCGGTCCCGGTATTGCTCACGCGGCGTGAGCAGCCCAAGCGCGGCGCAGCAAAGCGCTCAGTCAAGACCAGGGTGCCTGCATCGCGCCGCACGACTGCTCGCGGGCGGCCTTAATAATGTGAATCGATGATTGGTTGTAGCGCAGGGGAGTCCCACATGAGCATATTGATTAAGGACCGAGTTGCCGCAGGCCGCGATCTCGCCGTGGCCCTGCTCAAGTACCGCAAGCGATCGGACGTGATCGTACTGGCCCTGCCTCGCGGGGGGGTGCCGGTGGGCGCGGAGATCGCCCATGCGTTGCATGCGCCCCTCGACATTCTGCTGGTGCGCAAGCTCGGCACACCCGGACACGAGGAGCTTGCGATGGGCGCGATCGCGAGCGGCGGCATCCGCGTGCTCAATCAGGACATCGTCGCGTCGCTCGAGATCGGCAAGGAGCTCATCGAGCAGGTAGCCGCGCGCGAGCAGGCCGAGCTCGAGCGGCGCATGCAAGCGTACCGCGGCGAGCGGCGGTGGCCGGCCATCGAAAACAAGCGTGTGATCCTGGTCGACGACGGTGTTGCGACGGGCGCTACGATGCGTGCAGCGATCGCGGCTTTGCGCTCGCAGGACCCGGCAGAGGTGGTCGTCGCTGTTCCGGTGGCGCCGTTCCAGACCCTTACTCAACTGCGCAGGCAGGCGGATGAAGTGGTGTGTCTCGCGACGCCGGAGCCATTCGGTGCGATCTGCACCTGGTACTCGAGCTTCCCTCAGCTTTCCGATGAAGAGGTATGTCGCGTGCTGTCGCGGCGCTGGGCGGAGGAGGCGAGCGACAGCGCGTTCGCATGACCGCGCGTCGCGTCCTCCCGGACCGGCTTCTCAAGCTTGTAGGCGTAACGGTCGGCGAGAACACATACGACATATGAGTTCGATCATTTCGACCGCGTCGGTGCCCTCCGCATAACTCTATGTCCGGGCTCCATTCTGGAGACGCGGCGGGCGCGGTCTGATGTACGTCAAGCAAGGCGCGATCGGCGCCGCTGCGCTCCCGCGAGGGAAGTTTGACATGGATCAACATGTGCGCCGGTTTGCCGCCGCATAGTCCGCTCCATGAACACTCCTGACCTCGTACGCTGGTTCTCGGACCTGAGCCGCGCTGATATCGCGATCGTCGGTGGCAAGAACGCCTCGCTCGGCGAAATGGTGACCACTATGAAAGCCTCGGGCGTTCGTGTGCCTGCGGGCTTTGCGACCACGGCGGCCGCCTACTGGAGCCTGCTCGAGACGAACGGCCTAACTGCCACGATCTCGAGCAAGCTTGCCGAGCTCGATGCAGATGCAAGTAACGTCGCGGCAGTCGGTGCGGCCGTGCGCGAGATGCTGCTGTCCGCGGAACTGCCGCCCGCTCTAGTCGCGGCGGTCACAGGCGCTTACGGTGAGCTGGCGGCGCGCAGCGGCCGCAAGACTCTCAGCGTCGCGGTGCGCAGCAGCGCGACCGCCGAGGACCTGCCCGAAGCGAGCTTCGCGGGCCAGCTCGAAACCTATCTCAATGTGCACGGCGAGCAGGCGCTGCTCGACGCCTGCAAGCGCTGCTACGCGTCGCTCTTCACCGACCGCGCGATCGTTTATCGCCGCAATCACGGCTTCGATCACATGAAAGTGGCGCTTTCAATCGGCGTGCAGGAGATGGTGCGCTCCGACAAGGCCGGCGCCGGCGTGATGTTTTCGATCGACACCGAAACCGGGTTCCCGAAGACCGTGCTGATCACTGCGGCGTGGGGTCTCGGCGAAACGGTGGTGCAGGGCATGGTTGATCCAGACGAGTACCAGGTCTTCAAGCCGCTGCTCGCCGACGCTTCCCTCAAGCCGTTCATCGGGCGCACCCTCGGGGGCAAGGCGCAGAAGCTGGTGTACGCAACGCGCGGTAAAGCACCCTGCAAGCTCGTTGCGACCCGACGCGAAGAACGTCTCAATTATGTGCTGAACGACGACGAGGTCCTGCAGCTCGCGCGCTGGGCGTGCGCAATCGAAAAGCATTACGGTCAGCCGATGGACATCGAGTGGGCGAAAGACGGTGAGAGCGGCGCGCTTTTCATCGTGCAGGCGCGTCCCGAAACCGTGCAGTCGAGAAAAAAGGCAGGAGCGCTCAAGTCGTACGCCCTGAAGAGAAAAGGCGCGAAGCTCGTCTCAGGACTCGCGGTCGGCGACTCGATTGCCACGGGCAAGGTGTGCAAGCTCGCGAGCGTGAAGGACATCGACCGCTTTCAGGATGGCGCCGTGCTCGTCACAGAGACGACCGATCCGGACTGGCTGCCGGTCATGAAGAAAGCGGCGGCGATCGTCACCGACCGCGGTGGACGCACCAGCCACGCGGCGATCGTGAGCCGCGAGCTGGGACTCACCGCGATCGTCGGCGCTCACAACGCCACTGCGGTCCTGAAGGATGGCATGGAAGTCACCGTCTCGTGCGCTGAAGGCGACGAAGGCCACGTCTATGACGGTGCTGCGGATTTCGAAGTCGAGGAAGTCGATATCAGGGACATTCCCGGGACGCGCACCAAGGTCATGGTGAATCTCGGCGATCCATCGGCTGCATTCCGCTGGTGGCGTCTGCCTTCCGACGGTGTGGGACTCGCACGCATGGAGTTCATCATCAGCAATCTCATCCGAGTGCATCCGATGGCGCTGGTGCACTACGACAAGGTCAAAGGCACCCGGGTGCGCGCGCAGATTGCGCAGATCACGAGAGGGTACGCAGACAAGACCGAATACTTCGTCGACACGCTTGCGCGAGGCGTCGCACGCATCGCGGCGGCGCACTACCCGAATCCCGTGATCGTGAGGCTGAGCGATTTCAAAACCAACGAATACGCGCGCCTGATCGGCGGCGAAGGCTTCGAGCCGGTCGAGGAGAACCCGATGCTCGGCTGGCGCGGCGCGAGCCGCTACTACAGCGACGGCTACCGCGAGGGCTTCGCGCTCGAGTGTCGTGCGCTGCGCCGGGCGCGCGAGGAGATCGGGCTCACCAATATCGTCGTAATGGTGCCGTTCTGCCGCAGTCCCGAGGAGGCGGACAAAGTGCTGGCCGAGATGGCAAAGCACGGCCTGCAGCGCGGCAAGGGCCTGGAAATCTTCGTCATGTGCGAGATTCCCTCGAACGTAATCCTCGCGGAGCAGTTCGCCCAGCGCTTTGACGGTTTCTCCATCGGCTCGAACGACCTGACCCAGCTCGTGCTCGGGGTGGATCGGGACAACGCCACGCTCAAGGCGCTCTTCGACGAGCGCAACCCCGCTGTGATGGACGCTATTGTGACATTGCTTGCGAAAGCACGGCGCAGCGGAACCAAAACCGGGATCTGCGGTCAGGCGCCGAGCGACCACCCCGAGTTCGCGCGCTTCCTCGTCGAGCACGGGATCGATTCGATATCGGTGACGCCCGACAGCTTTCTTGCGGTGAAGCGAGCCGTCGCCGCGGCGGAGAAGGGCACGCAGCTATTCGCGATCGAAGCGCTCCAGTCCGGAGCGGCCGCTGCCGCAGGAGGGAAAGCCGCATAGTCCCCGGCGCGCCTGCGAAAGGTTTGCCGCGCGAATAGCCGATGGACGTTTCGCCACTGCTGCCCGCGTTCGGCCTCACGCTCGCGATGAGCTTTCTGGTCGGCCTCGCGCTGCGTGAATACTACCTCGCGCAGGAGCACCTCGAATACTTCGGCAGCGTCCGCACCACACCTTCATCGGCATACTCGGCTTCGGGCTGTACCAGCTCGAATACGGCGGCGCCTATGCAGTCGGACTGGCCAGCCTCGCTGCTTTCCTGACCCGTCTATTACTGGAGGAAGAGCGCCGCAGGCAGGCCGGGCATGATCGGCATGCTCTACGCAAGTTACCTAATTCAGAAATTCGTGTCTCCACATCAGGGCCTGCTCCTGAGCGGCTTTCTGGGCGGACTCTACTCCAGCACGATGACAACATTCGCCATCGCACCCTGCGCCCGAAGCGCCGGAGAGCCGCTGGAGGTCGCAGCGGCGCTCGTCGCGCCGAGCGAAATGATGTACGTACGCGTGGTCGGCCTCGTGGCGATATTCGACCGTAACGTCGCGCTGCGCGTCGCGCCGCTCTTTTTGCTGCTCGCGGCTGTGACCGCTGCCGTCGCCTACCTGATGTGGCGCCGCGTGCCGCACACGGTGCACGCCGCGCCGGTGCAGACTGCGTCCCAGCGCAATCCGCTCGAGCTCAACTCGGCAGCGCTGTTCGCCATCGTGCTCGTCGTGATGGCCGTGGCAACGCACTATGCCATGGGGGCATCGGTCGCGATGACGAATGCCTCCACGATCTGCGCAGCGGATACCGGGGACTGCATCTGCAGGAGCCGGCGCTAGGCGTGCAGGCGCTGGCGGTGACGCCGGGCTGACCGAAATCAAGCCTTTCGTCGTTTCGCTCGGCCGCAAACAACATGCTCAAGGCGCTCTGTGCGCTCATTTTCGCGCAGCGCAGAGCCGGCCTGCGCGCCGCAGCTGTGCTGAGCAGCGTGGCTGCTCTATCACTGGGTTATTTCGTGCTCTGATTCTTGATGCGCCTCGTTCGCGCACTCTTCTCTTGATCCATGTCAAGGGGGCGGTGCGCTCTGCTTCTATGATTGAGCGTGTAACCAAGCGCTGGCAGGGCCGGGCACTGGAATAATTGGAGACAAGCGTATGACGATGATCGGTGAGGTTTGCATGCGGGATGTCATTGTGTGCACACCCGAGGTGACCGTGGCGGCCGCGGCGAAGCTCATGTGCCACCATCACGTCGGCAGCCTCGTGATCGTTGACAGAGGGGAGGGTGGTCTGGGTATTCCGCTGGGTATCGTCACCGACCGCGACATCGTGGTGGAGGTGACCGCTACCGATCTGGATCCAAACACGATGACGGTCGGCGACATCATGCGCGGGGAGCTCGTCACCGTGCGCGCGGACGCAGGCGCGCTGGAGGCGATGCAGATCATGCGCGCCAAGGGCGTGCGCCGCCTTCCCGTCGTGACCGAAGACGGGCGTCTCGTAGGGCTCGTCGCATTCGACGATCTGCTCGTGCTGTTGACGGAGCAGCTTTCAGACCTCACGAAGCTTGTTGACCGCGAGCAGGCGCGGGAAGCAACCTCCAGGAAGTGACATACCTCACCCGCAGATGTGTATGCGAGCTGACGCAACGAGCGCGCGGATAACCAGGAGAATCACATGTATCGCCGGATACTCGTTCCCGTCGATGGCAGCGCAGCATCCATGATGGGTCTCAGGCACGCGATCGGACTTGCGAAGGACCAGGGGGCGCGTTTGCGCGTCCTCAACATCGTCGATGACCTCATCATGGCACCGATGATGATGGAACCCTCAGGCGCTGACCTTACGCATATTCTCGACTCTCTGCGCGCAGAGGGTCAGAAGGTGCTTAAAAAGGCGGCCGCCGTCGCTGAAAAGAGCGCCGTCAAGGCGGAAACGGTCCAGCTCGAAAGCCGCGGGCAGCCCGTGTCCGACGCCATACTGGCGGATGCCCGGCGCTCGCGGGCCGACGTAATCGTCATGGGGACGCATGGGCGTCAGGGGCTGAACCGTCTGCTCCTCGGCAGCGACGCCGAGCGCGTGCTCCGCGAAGCCGCGGTGCCGGTACTGCTCACGCGGCATGATGGGGCCAGGCGCGGCGCCGCGAAGCGTCGACCGAGACAAGCCGCGTAAGCATGCTGCCCTCCGACCACCGCCGAGGCCCATGGATCTGCAGCGCTATGGGTCGGAAGCGGGGAGCCGTCGGCACGCAGAAGGAGCCCAACATGAGTATTCTGATTCAGGACCGGGTTGCCGCGGGCCAGGACCTCGGCCGCGGATTGCTCAAGTACCAGTAGTGCTGGTGCGCAACCATGTACTCGGCGTAGCCCCCGTCGAGGTGTAGCCTGTGAAACGCGCGTTTTCGCAGAGATTTTCCTGACCTCGAACGCAGTAATCGCACGAGCCGCACGTATAGCCCAGCCACGGCACGCCCACGCGGTCGCCGGTTCGATAGCCGCTTACTGCGCTGCCGCACGAGACGACGCTGCCGACGACTTCGTGGCCGGGGATGATGGGCAGCTTGCCGTGTGTTAGATCGCCGTCGACGACGTGAAGATCCGTGCGGCACACACCGCACGCATGCACCCGCAGGAGCATTTCCTGCGGGCCTGGTTGTTGTACTGGCACATTCGCGAGCTTGAGCGCAGTCCCGCGCGCTTTCAGAACCATCGCTTGCATTGTTTCCTTCAGCATTCCGCGAGATACGCCTCGCGTCATTAGCTACCTACGTAACGGCGCCTCCTGCATCGGGTTCGCCGCAGTCCCGAAGAATTGCAGCTCGCGCCGCGTCGCGCAGCATCACCGCGGCAGCGAACATATCGGTAACGCCTGTTGGGGGCGTGATGGGTGCGCCCACAGTGATAGCCACCGCGCCACGGCGCGGAAGCCACTGACCTGCCCGCAGTATGGCGCGCGTGCCGTGGATGGCGACGGGAATGACGGGCACGCGGGAGCGCGCCGCCGCGACGAATGCGCCGAGTCGGAACGGCGTCAGACCCGGCGCGCGCGTGAACGTGCCTTCCGGGAAAAAGGCGAGCGACGCTCCACGCGCAGGCATGGCGGCGAGGCGTTTCGCATCTTCGACGCTTTGCTGCGCATCGAACCGCTCGATGAACTCGGAACCCATGCGCGCGAGATAAATGCCGGCCACGAACTGATCGCGCAGCTCACGCTTGGCCACGAAGTGATAAGGGTGCGGCAGGGCCGCGACGAGTACCACGCCGTCGAGAAAGCTCGAGTGATTTGCCACGAGCACGGCCGGCGTGCCGTGCGGCAGATGCTCCAGCCCTCGGACCGCGAGCGGCGTACCGATCAGCCTGAGAAACAGGCGTGCCGCGTAGCCGCTGATGGTCCACGCCCATGCGGGCTTGGGCGTGACGGCAGCCGCGAGCCAGGTTGGGGTGGCCATGATGAGAAGCACGACAGCGGCGTAGACACCGTACAGAAGCCCGCCCGCGACTGCGATGAAGCGTCGAGCCTGCGGCACGAGCGCGTATACAACGAGGCGCGCAACTTGCGACGCGACGCTCTGCGTGCGCGTACCGATCATTCCCGACTCGTAGAGCTCACGGCTCGCCGAGCGGCGGATCTTCCCGCTCGAGGTCTTGAGCACCGAGTGAGGCGGCGCGAGCACGATCTCGTCGGGCGCCTCACCCAGTCTGTCGATTGTCGCGTGCGAGACCGCTTCACGCAGCACTCCGCGCGCTGCGTCGCCGGTCTCCCGGGTCTCGGCGAGCACCACGAGGCGCTCGGTGCCCGAGCCCGGGTCAGGGCTGCCGAAGACCGCGACACATCCCTTGCGCACGCCGGGAAGCGCCCCCACCGCTGCTTCGATTTCCTCCGGATAAATGTTGCGGCCGCCGCGGATGATGATGTCCTTCACCCGTCCAGTCACGTACACCTCACCTAGGGCAATGTAAGCGCGATCGCCCGTGTCGAGCCATTCGCCGCGAAACAGGCGCCTCGTCTGTTCGGGATTGCGGTAATAGCCGCTCGTCGCGGAAGGACCTTTGAATTCGAGGCGACCTTCGACGCGCTCGCCGACCTCCCGCCCCGCTTCATCGACGCTCCGTACTTCATGGCCCGCCAGCGGCCTGCCGCACGCGACGAAGCGCAGGGGGTTGTTGTCATCGGGGCCTGCGGGTATCGCTTTGCCCTGAACCACCAACGGCTCGCGCCGGATGAGGTCTATCAGCGCGCCGCGTCCCCGCGGCGGAAACAGCAGTCCCACGGATGATTCCGCCAGGCCGTATACGGGAGTTATTGCATCGGAGCGAAATCCATATCGAGCGAATCGCTGGGTAAAGCGAGTGACGGTGTCGGGGCTCACGGCTTCCGCGCCGTTGAACGCCATGCGCCACGACGACAGGTCGAGGCCGGCGAGCTGTGCCTCGTCGATGCGCTTCAGGCACAGCTCGTAGGCGAAGTTGGGCGCTGCCGACAGGGTGCCGCGAAAGCGGTGGATCGCCCACAGCCACCGCTCCGGGCGCGCCAGGAACGTCAGCGGCGACATGACCACGAGCGAAAAGCCGGCGTAGAGGCTGCCGAGCCACGAACCGATGAGCCCCATGTCGTGATAGAGCGGCAGCCAGCTCACGAAGACGTCACGGCTGCTCGCATCGACCGCCTGCGTCATCGCGCGTATGTTGGCGAGCAGGTTCGCGTGCGTCAGCACGACGCCTTTGGGATTGCCCGTGCTGCCCGAGGTGTACTGGATGAAAGCGATGTCATCCGGCGTCGTCACGACAGGCAGTGCTCCGCCGCGGGTCTGCGACAGAGCCCCGGCGGCTACGACGCTCCGCAGCCCGGGCACGTGGGCTGCGAGCAGGTGCGCAACCGGCATCGCTTCCGGGACGGTGATAAGGATCGCGGCCTGCGCATTCGCGAGTATCCCCGCGTGACGGCGCACGTGCTCTTCGATCTGGCTCAGCCGGGCAGGCGGGTAGATCGGCACCGGAATGCCGCCGGCCAGGAGTATGCCGAAATAGGTGTAGAAATAGTCGGACGAAGTGGGCAGCATGATGGCGACTGCCTGCCGCGGCTCCAGTCCGTATGACTGCAGCCCCGCAGCAACTCGAACGGCGCCCGCCTTCAATTTCGCATAGCTGATTTCCTCCTCGCCCGCTTCGGACAGAAAAATGATATGCACGCGATCGCCGTGGGCATTCGCATGCCAGTCGAGCATTTCGAGCAACGTCGTCGCTGTGGCCGGCACCTCCTCGCCGGCGGCAGACTGCACCGGAGTGAGAGGACGCTTTGCAACCAGGGCAGCCGGCGTAATGGCGCGCGCTGCATCGAGTGCGGCGAGCAGGTCTCGCGGGGTCTGTGCAACCTGGAGCGTCTTTTCAGGCAGCGTCACGCCGAAGGCCTGTTCCACGCGCAAGAGCAGCTCTACGCGCGCGAGGCTGTCGAGCCCCAGATCGCGGTCGAGCGAGCTGTCCAGCGTCACCCGGGGCACGCGCTGCAGCCCGCGTTGCAGCTCGGCCAGCGTTTGCTGGATGACCGCGAGCAGCGCTGGCGTGAGCGGGTGGTCGCCGGGCACTCGTGCTGACGTCAGATCGGACATGTTCTTAGCCTGATGGATCACGACGACGTGATCGGCAGTCTTTCGCTGCGAGCATGTGTTCCCGGCGTGTGGCAGGCGCCGCAGTGCTGCTCATACAAAACGCGACCGCGCGCGTCGATTAATTGCCGGGGGCGAACCGATACCGAGTCCGGTTCAGATACTCGACCACGTCCTCGATATCCTCTTCGGCCCAGCCTAGATTCTGATACCGCCGCCAGTGGTCCACGATGCCGCGCATCTCGTTGCGGCTGAGCGGGAGCTTGTTGGGCCTCGAGTGCACCTGCGGCGTGTGGCAGAACTGGCAGTGGTTCTCGTAGAGCAAACGCCCACGCTCCGCGTTCGCGGGCTGCGCCAGGGCGGAGGGTACCGGCAAAGTGGCGGCTGCGAGCGCGAGCCAAGCTGCTCGGGCGGCAAGCCGGCCGTACGCGGCGTGCGCCCGAATGCGGAAGTCTCCCGCGTCGACCTTCGTCATGTGGACTGCTCCGATGGCATGCTCGATGCGGGCGGGCGCTCATCAATGCGTCAGCTGGGTGGCACGTTACATCGCGTGTGGGGGCCGCTTCTTGATATGGATCAAACAGCCGCGTCTGGGCGGGTCCGCATTCCGTGACAGGCGCGCCTGCCCCCGCACGCCTGCGTGATCGGCGGCGGATTGGGTGCGACCGCTCGCGAGCTGTGTTTGAGGCGGGACGGCGTCGAAACCTCACGCGTCAGGGCACGCTTACTATGCCCGCAGGCGCACGCGAGCCGCCCGCAAGGAAACGCGAGATGTCCATGCTGAGCAATGGCGTTACGCTCGCACAACCGTCGACCGTCATCACGGGAAGGCGTTCGTCCTCGGCGATCGGCTGTGCCGCCGCCCTCTGAGCGCCGCTCGGCGTCGAAGGCCGCGAGATCGGGGCGGATTTTCAGTGCACTGAACGGCACCTCACCGAGGCCACGCCACTCGAAACTGTCGCGCAGCTCGAACACCTCGGCCGTGACCGCTTGTGCTGCACGGTTGCCGGCGCGGTCGACGGCGCGAGTGAACTGGTTCTCGACCTCGGCGCGGCCCTGGTTGACCTGGCGCACCAGCATCAGAATGGACTGCATCACGTCCAGCGGCTCGAAGCCGGAGATCACCACCGGCTTGCGGTAGGTGCTGGCGAAGGGCTCGTAGGGTGCCGAGCCGATCACGATGCTCACATGCGCCGGGCCGACAAAGCCGTCCAGCGGCAGCGTGCCGTACTGTGCCACCTCGTTACCTGCGGTGTGGCCTTGCGCGAGATCTCGCCCTCTCTTGCGGCCAAACTTCACAGTCGTCTGCCTTAATGGAATCGATCGGGGCAAGCGGCACGAATCCGATCGTCTGTTGCGGGCATCTCCAAGAAGAAAGGGCCACACTGCTTCTCGTCGGCGCGCGCACTGGCAATGGCGTCCTTGGTGGCGAGGTAAACGCTCATGCCCAGTTGCACGTTCGACTCGCCAATGCCCTTTGAGTGATACAACCCCTTGACCGACGGAGAGTCCTTCAGCAGATGCACACGCCAGTTCTCTGGCGCATCGTCGTGCGATGGCAGCTTGTACGCGCTCAGGTTTGTTGTGTACATGCGGCCGTCCCGCGACCAGATCAGCTCCTCCAGCATATAGTAGCCAACCCCCATCAGAAACGCCCCTTCAACTTGCCCCACGTCGAGCGGCGGGTTGAGCGAATAGCCGCAGTCTTGAACTATCTCGGTTTTCAATGTTCGCACGCTGCCCGTCAGCACGTCCAACTCCACCATCGACACCGCCGCCCCCCAAACAAAGAAGTAACTGACGTTGCCCGCCTGCTTCTGCCAGTCGTACTCGAGACGCATCTCGTTGGCGACAGCGGACGCCTGCATGTCGATACCTTCGAGGTAGCAGCGCCGCACCACATCGGCAAGCGGCACCGACACGCCACCAAGCGCCTCACGCACGGGCGCCATCCGCTCTAGCACAATTTGCAGCGCATTGCGGACGGCAGCCCCACACAAATCGGTGCTGACCATCGTCGTTGGCGGCGTGTTGATGGCGGCGCGTGTGCTTGTGCTGCCGACGCGAATGGAGGCGATCGGCACATCGAGCACTTCCGCGGCGACCTGTGCCATTCGCGTGGCGATGCCTTGCCCCATCTCTACACCCGAGTGCGAGACATAGCAGGTCGCATCCTTGTACACGCACACCTGCGCCACCCCGCGGTTAATTTCGTCCGAGAACAGAAAGCCAACGTTACCTTTGCTCGGCAGCGCGGCCACTCCCCGCTTCTTCCACCGGTTCCTCGCATTGAACTCGCCACACTCCTTCTTGAGCTGGTAGTAGTTGCTGTTCGCCAGAACCTGCGTCCAGCACTTGTGCAGGGCGTCGTCGCTCATGGGCGTGCCGGTCATGAGCACGTCGCCCACCGCGTACATGTTCTTCGTGCGAATGGCTGCGCTATCCATCGACAACACGCGCGCGATGTGATCGATCACACCTTCGATGATGGCGGATGCCTGGGGCTTGCCAAAACCACGCAAGGCAGTGAAGCTGGAGAGATGGGTCTTGCAGCAATGACCCTTGACGCGGACGTTGGGCAGGCGGTAGCAGGAGTCAACCACTAGAATGACCGTCTCCAGCACATCGCCCGAGTAGTCAAGCGAGTGGCCTCCGTTACTCCATATCTCGAGATCGAGCGCCACGATGCTGCCCTCGCCGTCAAAGCCAACGCGGAACTTGGCCTTGTACGGCGACAGACCGCCGTGGATCCGCATATCCTGTGGACGGCTCAGCATCAGCTTCACCGGACGCTGCAGCTTGAATGCCGGCAGCGCAGCCAGGCAGGCGATCGGCGAAGCGCGCAACTGCTTGCCGCCAAAGCCGCCGCCGACGCGCTCCACGCGGCACTCCACATTGGAGCGCGGCAGGCCGAGCACCGCCGCGACCCACTCCTGCACATCCGACGGCGACTGAGTGGACGAATGCACAACGACACCGTGCGGCGATGGATACACCAGCGCATTTTGCGGCTCGAGATACCAGTGGTCCTGGCCGCCCAGCACCACCATACCCTCCTCGACATACTGGCAACTTGCCATGGCGTGGTCGGGATCGCCTTGCTGCAGCACACGCGCCTCGTAGCCGGCGTGGTAGCTGTTGGCCGCAATCGCATCTTCGATGGTGAC
>JBKJPI010000612.1:0-7129 GCA_046595235.1 Burkholderiales bacterium
AGGAACGGGGTTTGCTACACCGCCACTGTAATTTTTTAGGGAGATACGTTATGGCTGCACGCAAGAAATCCACTGCATCTAAAAAGAAATCGTCGAGCAAGAGCAGCGCGAGCAAAAAGAAATCGACCGGCTCGCGCCAGCCCGCAGACGCCATTGCACTGTTGAAAGCGGATCACCAGAAAGTCTCGGGTCTCTTCGAGCAGTATGAGAAAACACGCAGTGCAGACCGCAAGTCGGCACTGGCCCAGCAGATCTGCCACGAACTGACGGTGCATGCGCAGATCGAGGAAGAAATTTTCTACCCCGCTGCACGCGAAGTGCTGCGCGACGAGGATCTGCTCGACGAAGCGACGGTCGAGCATCAGGGCGCCAAGGACCTCATCGCCCAGATCGAAAACAGCAGTCCCGGCGAGGATCTCTTCGACGCCAAGGTGACGGTTCTGAGCGAATACATCAAGCATCACGTGAAGGAAGAGCATAACGAGATGTTCCCGAAAGTGCGCAAGACGAAGCTCGATCTGAAAATGGTCGGCGAACAGCTTCAGGCGCGGAAAATGGAACTGATGGAAGGCGGCGGCTCTTTGAAAAAGGGCTCTGGCGGCGGCGGGCAAGCTTCCAGGAAGGCATCTTCAGGCAAGCTGAGCGGCAGCGGGCGCGCCAGAAGCGAGAGCGGCAGCGAGAAAAGCGGCGAGAGCGAAGGCATCATGGCTGCGATGGCGCGCGGCATCGGTCTCAGCAAATAAGCTTAAAGTCGGTACGTAAAAAAGGGGAACCTGCGGGTTCCCCTTTTTGTTGCGGTGCGTGCCTTTACCGCATCACATTGTGGCGTCGCCCGCGAAGCGCTCCATGCGACTGTCCGACTGCCCACGCCCGGCGCCGCCTTCAATTCCCTGCTGACGCGATGCGAGCACCGCCTGCAGCTTGTCGTAATCGACCGGCTTTACGAGATGGTGGTCGAATCCGGCCGATTTCGTCTGCTTGAGATCGCTGGTGCGGCCGTAACCTGTGATCGCGACGAGGAGCGTGCCGGCGAACTTCTCCTGTGCGCGCAGCCTGCGTGCGACTTCGTAACCGTTCATTCCCGGCATGCCGATGTCGAGGAGGATCACGTCGGGAAGTTTCTCTCCGGCGATCCGCAAGGCATCCAGGCCGGCATGCGCTACGTCCACCTGGTGGCCCTGGAGCTCGAGCAGGAGGGTCATGCTGATCGCGGAGTCCTGGTTGTCATCCACGACCAGTATTCGCAACGCCGGCCCCTGCGAGGCAGCCTCCGCCGCGAAGTTGCGCGCCGGCGCGACGCTCACCGGGAGCGCCTGCTCCGGCAGCATCGGAAGTCGTACCGTGAACTCGCTGCCGCGCCCCTCACCTTCGCTTTGAGCTTCCACCACACCGCCATGCATTTCGACGAGGCCCCGAACCACGATGAGGCCGATACCGAGGCCGCCGTGAGCACCGCTATTCAGGCGCTCTTCGTGCGTTGAGGGCTCGAAGATGCGCGGCAATGCATCGCTAGGGATCCCGCGCCCGTTATCAGTAACGCAGATGAGCGCCTCTCCCAACCCCCCGTCTTTAGTGCCCTTGCCCGGCCGGATGGCGAGCCGCACCCGCCCGCCTTCCTCCGTGTACTTGGCAGCGTTCGTGAGAAGGTTCGCCAGCACCTGGGTCAGCCGCACGGCGTCGCCCTGCACGTGCACGGGCTTATCCGGCACATCGATCACGAGCTCGTGACCCCGCGAATCGATGAGCGGACGCACCGTCTCGATCGCCAGCTGCGCAACATCCCGCAGCTCAACGGCCGATTTCTGCAACGTCAGCGTGCCGCGCGTAATGCGGGAAACGTCGAGAAGATCATCGATGAGGCGTGTCAGGTGACGGTTCTGGCGCGCGACGACATCGCGAGCCCACTGGAGCTGGGGGTCCTCGATGGTGACGCGTTGCATGAGCTCGATCGAGCCCTGGATCGCCGCGAGCGGATTACGAAGCTCGTGCGAGAGCATTGCCAGAAAATCGTCCTTACGCCGATCCGCGGCTTCGAGTGCCTCCTGCGCACGGACGCGCTCCGCAATCTCATCCTGGAGCGTGCGATTCGCCTCCGCAAGCTCTGCGTTCGCATCGGCGAGTGTTGCGTTCAGCGCCTCGAGCTCGCGTGCCTTCTCCGCCTGCAGTGCGGCGTTCGCCGCGGAGAGACTCGTATTGAGCCGCTCGAGCTCTCGGCGCTGCCGGTAGAGCTCGATGAGCACCTGCACTTTTCCGCGCAGGATCTCCGGCACGACCGGCACGTAGACGTAATCGACGGCGCCGAGCTCGTAGCCTTTCAACCGATCGAGATCGGTCACATGAACGCCCGTCACGAAGATGATCGGCGTCTTCTCAAAACGCGGGTGCTGATGAATGAGTGCAGCGGTCTCGAAGCCATCCATGCCGGGCATGTTGATATCGAGGAGAATCGCGGCGAAATCCCCTTCCATGAGCCGCGACAACGCCTCGGTGCCCGAGCGGGCGTGGACAAGGTTCTGTCCTAACACGCTCAGGATGGCGTCGTAACTCATCAGTCGCGCTGCCTGATCGTCGACGAGGAGAAGGTTGACCTTGTCCTCGCCGGCCACGTATGCGCCCAGCTGGTTACTCAATTTCGATTACTCGGTATGTCATGCGATTGGCGGATCACTAACGGTGGAGCCATATTCTCAGCAACGACAGGAGCTGATCGGTGTTGACCGGCTTTGCGATGTAATCCGAGGCGCCGGCCTCGAGGCATTTCTCCCGGTCCCCCCGCATGGCTTTGGCGGTGAGGGCGATGATCGGCAGCCTGCGAAACCGCGGGTCCTGCCGGATGCGCCGCATCGTTTCGTAGCCGTCCATTTCCGGCATCATGATATCCATGAGGACCAATGAAATGTCGGACGCGGAATTCACCAGATTGATCGCCTCCTCGCCCGAGCCGGCGGAAACGGTGTCCATCTTGTGACGTTCCAGAAGGCTTGTCAGCGCAAAGATGTTGCGAACGTCGTCGTCGACCACCAGCACCTTCTTGGCGATCAGCGCCTCGTCGCTCTGGTTGATACTTTCGAGCATCCGCTGCTTCGACGGCGGAAGGTCAGCCACCACGCGATGCAGGAAGAGAGCGGTCTCGTCGAGCAGGCGCTCGGGTGACTGCACGCCTTTGAGGACGATGCTCTTCGCCATCTTCCGCAACTGAGAATCTTCATCCTGTGTCAGCTCCCGCCCAGTGAACACGATGATCGGAACATCCCGCAGGCGCGGCTCTTTCTGCACCTCCGTGAGGAGCTCGAAACCGGTCATGTCAGGAAGGCGCAGGTCGAGCACCACGCAGTCGTACTCGCGTTCGTGCATTGCAGCGAGCGCCTCGTGCCCGGTGGCGACCGAAGTGATGTTGACGTCGTCGTGGGCGATCAGCTCCTGAATGCTCATGCGTTCTGCGGGGTCGTCCTCCACCACCAGCAGTTGCCGGGGCCTCGGCTCAGCGAAGCGCTTGATGCGGTCGAACGCGGCTTCGATGCTCTCAGTCGTGAGTGGCTTGTTGAGATACGCGAACGCGCCGCGCTCGAGCCCGTGCTGGCGCTCTTCCTCCACCGTGCAGATCTGCACCGGGATATGCCGGGTGGCGGGGTCCTGCTTCAATTGCGACAGAACAGTCCAGCCGAGCATGTCGGGCAGGAAGATGTCGAGAGAGATGGCCGTCGGCTTGTACTTCTTTGCGAGCATCAACGCTTCTGCGCCTCGCATCGCAACCAGCGCCTTGAAACCATGATCTCGCGCGAGGGCGAGGAGCGTTCGCGCGTAGTGCGGATCATCCTCTGCGATGAGCAGCACGGCATCTCCCGGGAGCAGCGCTTCGCGATCGTCTGCGATCTCCTCGACGCGCGCCGTGGGCAGAACGATCGGCTGAAAACCGACAGGCGCCTCGGTCGTTGTCGAGGGCGCAGCGAGTTTTCCTGATGCCGGCCCCACATATTTGACCGGCAGGAACAAGGTAAACGTGCTGCCGACGCCAGGCATCGACGAAAGCTTGATTTCCCCGCCGAGCAGGCTTGCGAGCTCGCGGCTGATGGCGAGGCCGAGACCGGTACCGCCGTATTTACGCGAGGTTCCCGCGTCGGCCTGCTGGAACGCTTCGAAAATGAGCTTCTGCTTCTCCGGAGGGATCCCGATTCCGCTGTCGGTGACGGTGAAGCGCACGACCGTGTCGACTTTGGACAGCACCGGGTGATCGGGCGACCACCCTTCAGTCGCGCGCGCGACTTCGAGCCGCACACCGCCCTGATCAGTGAACTTGAAAGCGTTCGACAAGAGGTTCTTCAGCACCTGCAGCAGGCGCTTCGGATCCGTCGTCATGGCATTCGATTTAAGCGAAGGATCGAACTCGTTGTTGAACATGATCTTGCGCGCTTCGGCGACGTGGCCGAAATTGCGCTGCACGAGATCGCGCAGGTGCGAGAACGGAAGCTCCTCGCACTCGACCGTGACCGTGCCCGACTCGATCTTCGAAAGATCCAGAATGTCGCTGATAAGGTTCAGCAGGTCGGTGCCTGCACCGTGGATCGTCTGCGCAAATTCCACCTGGCGGTTCGAGAGATTGCCGTCGTTGTTCTCTGCAAGCTGCTGACCCAGGATCAGGATCGAGTTGAGCGGTGTGCGCAGCTCATGCGACATGTTGGCCAGAAACTCGGACTTGTATCGCGAGGTAAGCGCCAGCTCCGCGGCTTTTTCTTCCACCGCTCTGCGAGCCTGATCGATTTCCTGGTTCTTCCTTTCGACCTCGGCGTTTTGCGCTGCGAGAAGCCGCGCTTTCTGCGCCAGCTCGTCGTTGGTTTGCTGCAGCTCTTTCTGCTGGGTCTGCAGCTCTGCAGCGAGCTCCTGGGACTGCTTGAGCAGCCCTTCGGTGCGCATCGTCGCTTCGATCGTGTTCAGCACGATGCCGATCGAACCCGTGAGCTGCTCGAGGAAGCCGACGTGTGAAACCGTGAAGTCGGTGAGCGACGCAAGCTCGATCACCGCCTTGACCTCACCTTCGAAGAGCACGGGCAGCACGATCACGTTGCGTGGGCGCGCGGTCAGAAGGCCGCTTGCGATCCTGATCGAGGCGTCATCGACGTCGGTCATCATGAGGCGCTGTTTCTCGACCGCGCACTGGCCGACGAGCCCCTGCCCCACGTTATATTGGCGCGGCTCCCCGCCTTCAGGGGTATCTGCGTAACCGGCAAGCTGTTTCAGAATGTGGCGCTCGCCGTCGATGTCCATGTTGTACATGACACCCTGATGCGCGTTCACGAGCGGCACGAGCTCCGACAGCAGCGTCTGCGCCACCGTGTAAAGATCGCGCTGGCCCTGCATCATCCGGCTGAATTTCGCCAGGTTGGTCTTCAGCCAGTCCTGCTCGGTATTGGTCTCCGTCGTTGCACGGAGGTTGCCGATCATCGCGTTGATGTAGTCCTTGAGCTCGGCCACTTCGCCCGACGCATCCACCTGAATGGCCCGCGTAAGGTCGCCTTTCGTCACCGCCGTCGCGACTTCCGCGATCGCGCGCACCTGAGTGGTCAGGTTCTGCGCGAGCAGGTTCACGTTCGCGGTCAGGTCTTTCCAGGTGCCCGCAGCGCCCGGCACGTTCGCCTGCCCGCCGAGGCGGCCCTCCACGCCGACCTCACGCGCAACCGTCGTCACCTGCTCGGCGAAGGTCGCGAGCGTATCCGTCATGCTGTTGATCGTGTCTGCGAGCGCTGCAACCTCACCTTTCGATTCCACGGTGTATTTCTGGCGCAGGTCGCCGTTCGCCACCGCCGTCACCACTTTTACGATACCGCGCACCTGACTCGTCAGGTTCGCCGCCATCACGTTCACGTTATCGGTCAGATCCTTCCACGTGCCCGCCACACCCGGCACCTGCGCCTGGCCTGCGAGCTTGCCCTCGGTTCCGACTTCCCGCGCAACCCGCGTTACTTCCGACGCGAATGAGTTGAGCTGGTCGACCATCGTGTTGATGGTGTCCTTGAGCTGGAGGATCTCGCCTTTCACGTCCACCGTGATCTTGCGCGACAGGTCGCCCCGCGCGACCGCGGTCGTCACCTCGGCGATGTTCCGCACCTGCGCGGTCAGGTTACCGGCCATCCAGTTCACGTTATCGGTCAGATCTTTCCACGTACCTGCAACACCCGGCACCTGCGCCTGACCGCCGAGCTTCCCTTCGGTTCCAACCTCGCGCGCAACCCGCGTCACTTCGGCCGCGAAGGAGTTGAGCTGGTCGACCATGGTGTTGATGGTCTCTTTCAGCTGCAGAATCTCGCCGCGCACGTCCACCGTGATCTTGCGCGACAGGTCGCCGGTCGCAATGGCGGTCGCGACCTCTGCGATGTTCCGCACCTGCGCGGTCAGATTGCCGGCCATCGAGTTGACGTTGTCGGTCAAGTCTTTCCACGTTCCGGCGACACCCGGCACCGCGGCCTGGCCGCCGAGCCGGCCTTCGGTGCCGACCTCACGCGCCACCCGCGTTACCTCCGATGCGAACGAGTTCAGCTGGTCGACCATCGTGTTGAGCGTATTCTTCAGCTCGAGAATCTCGCCTTTCACGTCAACCGTGATCTTGCGCGACAAGTCGCCCCGCGCCACGGCGGTTGCCACCTCGGCGATGTTTCGCACCTGCGCTGTCAGGTTGCCGGCCATCCAGTTCACGTTGTCGGTCAGATCCTTCCACGTGCCTGCGACACCGCGCACCTGCGCCTGCCCGCCAAGCTTTCCTTCGGTGCCGACCTCGCGCGCAACGCGCGACACTTCACCCGCGAACGAGTTGAGCTGGTCGACCATGGTGTTGAGCGTGTTCTTGAGCTCGAGAATCTCGCCGCGAACGTCCACCGTAATTTTGCGCGACAAGTCGCCGTTCGCGATCGCGATCGCGACCTCGGCAATGTTCCGCACCTGCGCGGTCAGGTTGCCGGCCATGAAGTTGACGTTGTCGGTCAGATCTTTCCAGGTACCCGCGACACCCGGCACCTGCGCCTGGCCGCCGAGCTTGCCCTCGGTGCCGACCTCGCGCGCGACGCGCGTGACCTCTGCGCCGAACGAGTTGAGCTGGTCGACCATCGTGTTGATGGCCTCCTGCAGCTGAAGGAGGCCA
>JBKJPI010000395.1:0-3390 GCA_046595235.1 Burkholderiales bacterium
CGTTACCGAATGGTCTCAACAACACCGGCGAGCGCCGGACCGGAAGCTATCGCGCGACAGCGGGGGTTCAGCACTCGAACCTCTGGGACCTCGACCATTCGGTAACGGCAACTTACACGACCTCGCCTGAGAAGACGCAGGACGTTAAGCAGTACGGTCTCTACTATCGGATGCCGTTCTATTCGGTATCGGGTGCGTTGACCGCGTTTTACGCGTTCTCGGACGTGAACTCGGGCACGGTTGCGAATGCGTTCGAGGTGAGCGGCCGCGGTCAGTTCTTCGGATTGCACTGGCGACAGCACTTCACGCCGCTGGGCGCTTACTCGCACTCGCTCGAGGCCGGCATCGATGACCGCTTCTTCGACAACAACGTTGTCTTCGGCGGCACTCAGCTCGGCGTCGACGTTCGCAGCCGGCCGGCGAACGTGACGTACCTCGCGCGATACGATCAGGCTGACGCTTCGATCAGCGGCAGCGTCCAATACGCGCGGAACCTGAAAGGCGGCTCGAACAACAACGACACCGCGTATTCCGCGAACCGTGCGGGTGCAACACGCGACTGGCAGGCGCTCCGTTACACCCTTGACGGGCAGTGGCGCATTGCACCCGGCGCACTCGCCGTACGCGTGCGCGGTCAGTACGCCAACGAGCCGCTGATCCCCGGCGAGCAGTTCGGTATCGGTGGCGCGAGCAGCGTGCGCGGATTACGCGAGCGCGAAGCGACGGGCGAAACCGGAATCTCGGTCGCATTCGAAGGCTTGCTGCCGCTGCCGTGGGAGGGATTGAGCGCGATCGTCTTCGTCGACGGCGGTCAGGTTCGCGTGAAGAACGCGGCCGCGGGACAGCGGGGGCATCAGGACGCGTGGAGTGTCGGTGTGGGGTTGCGCTGGACGATTGCCCGCAGCTTCCAACTCGCGGTCGACGCAGCGCACGTGCTCGACGGCACTACCGCCAGCCAAAGCGGCGATCAACGCATCCACTTCTCACTCATCTACCGGTTTTAGGTCTTCCCTCGTCCCGGCCTCGGGATGCTGATCAGGGGCGCCGCCTTTCAGCGCGTCTTTGATCCGAGCGAGCATCAGCTTATCCAGCAGATCCTTCTCACGGTAATCGGTCTTGGTCATGAGAAGCCCGTCGATGTTGAGCACCTTGATGGACGTACCCTCGATCTCGATTTGCCGGACCCACGGCTGAACCGCTTCGTAGCTGTGACCGTTAGCGGAAAAAAGCAGATCGATTAGCAGTTCATCGGCCACGCGGATATTGTCCGGGTTGCCGTCCGGTGCTGGCACGAACCATTCGGGATCCAGCTCCTTGGAAGAATCGAGAAAGCTCAAGGCCCGAATGATCCTCTCGCCGTTGTCGCGACCGGCCCTCACCAATACATCGACGTCTTCAGTGGCGCGGAGGTAGCCGTTAAGTCGGACCGCCTGTCCGCCCACCAGCACGTAGTCGACACCTTCGCTCGAAAACCTGGACAGCAGCTGCAGTAGCGGGTCGTGGTCGCTCATTCCACATTCAGGCAGCGAGCAATTTCCACCTGGCGTGCTGCGTCAACGCAGTTGAAGTAATCGTGCGAGCCGCGTGTCACGCCGCGCGGATGCGGGAGCGCTGCGGCGCGAAGCATGCGATCCAGGACTCGTCCGCGCCGATAAGCTTTAGCGGCATCAGTCTCGATTGCCGAGCGATCCTGCGCGCCTACGGTGCGGCGAATCGGCTGCTGGTCGGGAACGACGACGCTCATGCAACCATTCTAGTCATTTCCGTTACCGCGAAGGCCCAACTCCGCCCGGCGCAATCAGCCGCCTACTCCCCGTACATTTCGGTGATCAATCGCCGCAGTTGCCCCGCCAGCGCTGGGGCGAGCGCATCGATGCGCCGGCCGAGGCGCTGCTTGCTGAGCGTGCGGATCTGGTCGATCGCAATCTCTGCCTTGCGGCCCGCGCAGGTGAACTGGATGCGGCTGCGCCAGCGCGGGTGAAGCGTTGTAGTGAGCGGACACACGACAATCGTGTCCGAATGCTGGTTCATCTCGTCCTGGCTGACCACAACCACAGGCCGCGTTTTAGCAATTTCGCGCCCGCGCACGGGATCGAGATCGGCGACGTAGACGCCGTAGCGAACTACGGCGGGCGCTACCATTTTTCGTTCGGATCCAGTCCGTCCGCGAGGGTAGTGTCGAAAGCGCTCCAGTCCTCGCGCTCGCGCGCCGCTTCTCGGTAGGTCTCTTCCCACGTAAGACGCTTGTCGGGCTTACCGCGCAGCAGCAGCCCTTCCTCTCGGGCCTCGAGCATCAGAGAATCTTTGATTTCATAGCGCTCGATAATAGCTTTCGGAAGGCGAACGCCGCGGGAATTGCCGATGGCGACGACTTTCAGCTCGATAGCGGGGGCAGGCTTTGGGGTTTTCACGGATCTGACAAAACGAACGCGATTGATATGGACGTAATTACTGTAGTCACATTTACAGCGGTCGTCAAGAACTGGCTCCCCTCACGGCGGCAGTCGAGGCGCGAAATCGTGCCTTTTGTGCGCCGGGCGCAGACCTATCACCCTTCCATCGGGGTAGCAACACACCCGGCCGTACGAGCTAGGCCGCCCGTAATATCTGCGCATTACGCCTTGTTTTACAACTCGCGCATGGCGTATCTTGGATCGTGCCAGTCAAGCGTCAGATACCGCGCGCGCAACGCCGCGGTCATGGAGGGGTCATGCAAGCCGTGCCAAAGCAACTTCAAAACGAGAAGCGCCGTGAAAAATCCGCGCGCTTCGCCTTGCGGCCCGTCGCTTATTGCGTAGCCGTTGCGTGCTGTGAGCTCGCGGCCGCAAATCCCACAGGTCCGCAAGTGATGAACGGCACCGCTGCCATACAGGGCCTTGGCACCAGCAATCTCAAGGTCACGAATACACCCGGCGCCATTATTCACTGGCAGGGGTTTTCGATTGGCGCCGGCTCGGTAACTCAATTCGTTCAGCAGTCTGCTTCGAGCGCCGTGCTGAACCGCGTGGTCGGCGCGGACATCTCGCAGATTCACGGACAGCTGCTTTCCAACGGACGCGTCTTTCTCATCAACCCGGCCGGCATTCTCATCGGCGCCGGCGCCGTGATCGATACCGCCGGCTTCGTCGGCTCAACGCTTCGCATGCAGGACGCGGACTTCCTGGCCGGCAAGCTCAAGTTCGATGGCGGGGCCGGCGCCGGATCGATCGTGAACCAGGGCTGGATCAAAGCGGGGCAGGGCGGCAACGTCGTGCTCGTCGCGCCGCAAATCGAGAACAGCGGAATCATCCAGACCGAGGGCGGACAGATCGTCCTCGCCGCAGGTCAGAAGATGACGATTGGCAGCATTGACCTCGAAGGCGTGCAGTTCGAGATCCAGGCGCCGACAGA
>JBKJPI010000414.1:0-5517 GCA_046595235.1 Burkholderiales bacterium
TCGACAACTCGGCAAGAAGTTGCCGCCGCGGCTGGTGATCGCGCATCTGGGCAACGGCGCAAGCGTGACCGCGGTCGCCGACGGACGCTCGATCGATACCAGCATGGGTTTGACGCCGACCGGCGGCGTGATCATGAGCACACGTTGCGGAGACCTCGACCCGGGTGTGCTGTCGTACGTTGTGCGCGAGCTGGACTACGATGCGGCGCAACTGGCCGCGTTGATCGACCAGCAGTCGGGTCTGCGCGGAATCTCCGGCATCAGCGGCGACATGCGCGAGTTGCGCGCGGCTGGTGCATCGAACGAAGACGCACGCCTCGCGATCGCGATGTTCTGCTATTCGGTGCGCAAGGAGATCGCCGCGATGGCGGTAGTGCTCGGTGGCGTCGACCTTCTGGTTTTCACAGGCGGCATCGGCGAGAACGACGCGACGACCCGCGCGTCGATTTGCGAGGGTCTGGATGCGCTGGGTATTCCCGCGCAATCCGTGTCGGCGGCGCAGCGAGCACATGCCGCGCGAGAGCCTGCCTCAGACGGCGTTGGTCCCAGCGAATCGCACGATGTCCCGCGCGTAATGCCGTCGCAGGAAGACGAACAGATCGCAAGGCATACGTGGCGACTTGCAACGCGACAGGACACCGCGGCCGCCACACCTCACACACAGCCTACGTAACAGGAGACGTCTTGTCCCGGTTACTTGACGGAGGAGTCCATAAATGAGGGTCTTCAAGAACTCGAGTGGGCGATTCACACCTGATTTCATAGCTTCGGCAGCATGCAGGTGAGGATCTTCAGGCGCAGGTAATGCGTATTTCGGCCCATCGTGACCACCCGTTTAGCTAAGGCGTGACCGGCCATTTCGGTAAGGTGTGACCGCCCATTTCGGTTAATCGTGACCGATTTTCGTCGGTTTCCGAAATGACCGGTCATACCTTACCGAAACGCCGCTCCCGAGTTCGTTGTGCACGACTTTCACGGAGCATCCTTCCCAGTTTCTGGGGGAATGGATGCCGACACCGCGAGTGGCCATGTGCAACATCAAGGAAATTGTTCGACTCAAGCTTGTCTGCGGTCTGTCGCACGAGCGGATCGGTCGGGCCCTGGGGCTGTCCAAGGGAGTGGTAAGCAAGTATGTGGTGCGGGCGCAGATCGCCGGACTGGATTGGGCGGCGGTGGCGGCGTTTGACGATACGCAGTTTGCGGCGCGGCTGTGTCCGGTGCCGGTGCCGGTGCCGGCGGTGGCGCGCGGCGAGCGCGCCGCCATCGACCTGCCGAGGGTGCACCGCGAACTGCGCCGCAAGGGCGTCGGCTCAGTCGACGAAGAGCCCAGTGTTGCCGCTGCACGAAAAGCTCACCATCGAGCACGTGATGCCCGGACTTGGGCGACCCGCTGGCCCCTGCCTGCAAGCGCAAAGGCTGATCCCTGTTCCAGCAAGTAATCGGCGAGCACTCGCAGCCAAGTAAGTGCTGGAACTCGCGCTGGCTGTCGTGGCAGGACGCAGAGTCGCCGGATGTTTCTGGCCCCGCGTCGGCATGGCGTTGGAAGGCTCTCGCCGCCATCTGGAGACAGGCCATAATGCGCGTCAACACTCTGCTGCACTCTGTTCGGGACGCGGTGAGGAAGATGGTCCGGATGCTGCGAATCGCCAATCCGCACCGCCTGCCTGTCGCGGCGTTACGCGGCGTCTCGTGCATGCCGGTCGTCCATTGGCCGGAACGGAATCCGCCATCGCGTGTCACTCAACACCGGGCTCACTGATCACCTCGACATGACGCATTGCCCACTCCGCGGGCGGCGCTGAAGCGATCCATCGCGCGCACGATTTCGCCGAGGGCGGCGGCTGGGTGACGGTACGTGCGCTTCCAGACACCTGAGAGCAGGGCGTTGAGCATGGCCTCACTGCGCTTGTCTGACTTCTTCAGCGATGCAAGGGCCGGTTTGAGTTCTCGAAGTCCGATGGCTTCATGGCCGAGACGGCGCGCCTCATCGGTGAGTCGTCCGTCAACGTAGGACCAGACCTTCCCCAAGTCGTGCAGCAGGGCATAGAGCACGACCACATCGCGCTGCCAGCTATCCAGCCCACGGATGCTCTCCGCCGCAACCGCGACTTCAAGACTGTGCTGTGCAAGGCCTCCGGGGTGCGCGTGGTGGTGCGACTGCGACGCGGCGCACGTCCAGTAGGCGGCGAAGACATCTGGCATTTTCATCACCGTCGCCATCAGCCTGCGCAGCGGCGGCGACTCGATCGACCGGATGAGTTCGCAGGTCTGAAGGACGACGCCGGGTATCGGACAAAGGTCGTCTGGAATGAGATCGAACAGCCGCGTCCGATCCAGCGGCCGCCAGTGCACCAACGCCATCGGCTCCATTTCTAGATCTTCCCGGACCTCCAGCACCGTAGCCTCGCAGATGGTCACCGGCGTGCACTCATCGGGCAGACGCACTGAGGGCCAGGACACTGCCCGCCACGAGCCCACCCGATTTACCAGGCGAAGCGACGTGCAGTCGGTCTCGATGTTCGGGCTGCAGGGGGCGATGTCGGTCATCAGCGCCGTCATCACGAAGACGCGGTCACGCCAGGATGCGGCGATCATGCCGAGTCTCCCGCAGCGCCATTGGCGGCAAGCATCCGCTCGAAGGCCGAGCCGTCCTTCCGGGTCAGGTTCGGCACGTAGCGCGAGTACACCCGGAACAGCATTTCGGTGGTCGAGTGCCCGAGCTGACTGGCGATCCATTCGGGATTCTCACCAGCGGCAAGCCACAGCGTGGCCGCGGTGTGCCGCATCTGGTACGGCCGGCGGCGCGCAAGCCCCAAGTGATCCAACAATGGAGTCCAGACACGACTGAGAAAGTTGTGTAAGTCGATAGGCAGCCCAGTGCGGCTGCAGAACACGTACTCCCCGATGTGCCGGGTCAGCGCCTGCTGCGCCTTGAGGGCGTCGAACACCCGCTGGCTCATGGCGATCTCGCGCATCGATCCGTCGGTCTTGGTGCCGTCCTGCTCCCCCTGGGTGAAGGATTCACGCACCAGAATCTCACGGCGCTCGAAGTCGACGTACTTCCACTTCAAGCCATGTACTTCGCCCGTACGCATGCCGGTGAAGAAGCGCACTGTGAAGTAGGCCCGATAGTCGGCCCTCGCATTCTCGATGATCTGCAGGGTGTCGCCGAGGCTGAACGGCTGGATGTCCTTGCGCGGCACCTTGAGCCGGTTGACCCGTTCCCCCGAATTGTTGAACTCGTAGCGGTCCGCCGCTTCGCCAAGGATAGACAGCAGCACGGCCATCACTTCGTTCACCGTTTTGGGCGAGATCGTAGTGCCCTTGCACTTGCCCGGCCGCTTGGACAGGGTGGCGCGAAAATCGAGCAGCTGAGCGCGCGTGATGGTGCTGACGACACGCTCACCAAACGACGGCACCAAGTGCAGCTGGATCATCTCGCGCCGAAGATTCTTCGTCGTCCGCCTCCAGCGCACTTCGTTCTCGGTCAGCCAGATGTCGACGAAGTCCCCGAAGGTCGGCGCAGTGACGGCGAGCGCCGACGCGGAGCCGCCGTTGGCCAATGCCGTGTGGATACCGGACGCCACCCCGTTGCGTGCTTGCGCGCGCGCAGGAACCTTGCTGTTCGGAAAGTAGCGGGCGTAGTCGAAGGTGCCCTGCTGCATCTCGGTCTCGATGCGACGCATGACCGCTTCGACGCGCTTGCGGTTCGCCGGAGTGTCGGGCAGATCGGTCTGCTCGCGGCATCGCGCGCCCTGATGGAAGAAGTCGAAGTACAACTTCCCGGTTTCCGGCCGGGCGCGGACCTTAGCCATGGATGGCACCCCCGGCGCTCAGCGGCACCAGCGGCGCTTGGGCGGCGGACGCGAGCTTCATGTCGCGCTCGATCGCGTCCCAGACGTACAGGATCTTGCGGCCGCCGAAGGGGCGGAAGTAGTGGACGCCCTCGAAGAGGACAGAATCCTTGAGTTGGTTGCGGATCGTCCTCGCGTCATAGCGGATGCGTGCGGCGAGCTCGTCGGTAGTCAGGTAAGTCGCGTTCATGGCAGACTCCATGTAGTGGTGGCACTTCGCACGTAGCGTTAGCGCTACGCTTGGAGTTATTAATACACATCACATGGAGTGTTGCAACTTCAAACGAATAGTTTGCGCTACTATGTTCAGGATTCGTTCATTCTATGATCAGGTTTCGCCTCAAGGAACTGCTCGCCGACAAGGGCTATCGCGAGCGCAGGGTCGTGACAATTGCGGAGGTCGCGGAAGTCACCGGTATCCACCGGATCACCCTTTCCAAGATCGCCAACCACGTTGGCTACAACACTGGAACGGACAACCTCGACAAGCTCTGCGAGTACTTCGCGTGCCGACTTGAGGAGCTGGCGCAGCACATTCCAATCGAAAAGGAGTCTACTTAGCTCAAGACCCCCACCGTCCAGGAACGGAAGTGACCGTGCCGCGCGGACCGGTGAACTTGGGCCTAGCCTCCGAGGGCGGTTGTCCATGATTGACCTCGACCGCCTGTTGAAGATCCGGCTCACGGTGGCTCGCTTCGGCGAGATGGACCACCCCAGGTGGTGGAACACGAAAGGGCAGCTCGGCCGCCACGGCGCGATGGTGCTTCGACGTGGCTTTCCGCGCACCCATCGATTCGCCCGGGCGCGTTCGGTGTTCGCAGTTGCGGCCCATCGATGTGCCGAACTCTTCGATCCGCCTGGTTGCGTGACTCTCTGGCGCGTGCCTGAAGCAGTTGAGGAGGCCTTCGACGCGCGCTGGGAGCGCTGGCTCGACAATGCGGGCGAGTTGCGTGTGCCGGAGCGACCTGATCACGGTTCCGCCAGGCTTTTGACTTCACTGCGTCATGCGTGACGAAGCTCCAGATGGATTCCAGCTTTCGCTGAGATGGCGGCAAGGCTATTACAGTAATGGTCGGCCTTGGTGTCTGACGAGCCCACGAGTTAGAGCGGAGTTGGTCTGCCTCATCCTGATATCTGCCTGACTGCAACGTGCTATCGGGTCGCCGGTCGCAAGAAGTGCGCAGACAGGCATCGCGCGAGGACAACGCGAGATTAGGGATCGCTCAAACTATCATTCCGCAGCTCCGGTGGCGGATTCAAGTTGCCACTCGCGTCACTCCCCTCCTGCGGAGTTCACATGAAGCCCCCTCCAACTCGATCGACGTTTGTCATCCGCTATCTGTCGCTCGCCACACCGGCCCATCTGATTTGGGAAATCGCGCAACTCCCGCTGTACACGTTGTGGGAATCCGGAACGCCCCGCGCCGCGCTCATCGCCGCGGTGCATTGCACGGCGGGCGATATCGTGATCGCGCTTTGCGCGCTGGCACTTGCCGTTATCGTCTTCGGCAACGCGAGTTGGCCAAGCCGACGCCACCGCGGCGTGGCCGCGGGCACGATGCTGTTCGGAATCGCCTATACCGTCTTTAGCGAGTGGTTGAACACGGAGGTCCGGGGTGCATGGGCATATACCAAGCTCATGCCACTCGTGCCGCCTTTCGGC
>JBKJPI010000427.1:0-4411 GCA_046595235.1 Burkholderiales bacterium
TACGCTGACAGCGTTGTCGTCTCGGAGCAGGTGGGCGAGGTGATGACCCACGTGCCGGGCGTGACCTACGACTTCGCGGACGAGCTCGTGAAGCTCATGCGCCTGCAACGTGACTTCGGCATCAACAGCCACTGCGTCGCCATGCAATTTGGGGCGCATCCCGAACGCGTCGACATGATTCTCTTCGCAACCCGCCTGCGGCGCCGGTTCGACGTGCAATGGCAGTTCGGCGGCGGCGAGAGGCAGTCGACAGGTATCTCGAATCTGATGCCGCTCGCCAGCGATACGGCGGTGCGCGGTTATCTTGAACGCATGGAAATGGCGCTGAAAGACCGCTTTGGCGGAGATTTCGAAACCCTGCGTGTGCGCCCTTACGTGATTTCCCTCGAGCAACATGATCCGCTCGCGGTGCTCGGCCGCATCCTGACCGGAGAGGGTTCATGATCATTGCGATCGTCGGGCTGCTCGCGCTCGCGCTCGAGATATTCGCGGTCTTCTGGCTCATGCCGCTCCGCGAAGGCAGCCCGTACAACTTGCTCGGCTTTCTCGTCGTTCATGGTCTGGCGAGTCTGCTGCTTGCAGCTTTCGTGAGCGCAGTCCTGCCGCCACGGCTGCGCAAGTCGCCCGCGGCTGTGATCCTGCTGCTCTTCGGCTTTTCGTTCTTTATTCCGATCCTCGGCCTGCTCGGTCAGGTTGTAGCGGTGCTGGTCGCACGATTCCTGCCGCGCATCGTCCCTGACCTGCCCTACGCGGAGATTCCGCCGATCGAGTTCGAATTTCCGCCTCGCGAGATTCGCGAGCGCACGAAGTATGGGCAGGGCGGGCTCACCTCACGCCTGAAAGACAGCGGTGTTCCGAAAGAAGCCCGCTTCAAGTCGTTGCTCGCTCTGCAAGGGATGCCGCCGAAGATCGCCAACCCGCTGCTCCAGGACATGCTGGGGGACCCCGCCGACGAAGTGCGGCTCGTCGCATACGGCATCCTGGACAACCAGGAAAAGCTGATCAACCAGCACATCCACGATGAAATCAACAAGCTACGAGACGCCGACAGCACAGAGATGCAGCTTATTGCGCTTCGCAGGCTTGCCGAGCTCTATTGGGAGCTCGTTTACGGCGGTCTGGTCCATGGCGACGTGCGCGATTACGCGATGGGCGAGACCGAGCGCTATCTGAATCAGGCAATGGAAATCGCACCCGATGACGCCGGTCTGTGGTTCCTGAGAGCGAAAATGCTGTTGCACAAGCGCGATCCTGCGGTAGAAGCCGCGTTTCATCGCGCAGTGGCCAGCGGTATCGAGGAAGGACGCGTCCTGGCATACCTCGGGCAGATCGCTTTCGAACGGCGTGACTACGTCGAAGTGCGTCGCATCTTCAGCGCGCTTTCCGAAGCTCAATATGCGCCGCGCTTGAAGCAGGCCGTGAAATACTGGTCCGGCCGCGCGAGCGGGAGCATGGCGGCATGAAGGCAGAGCAGCCGGAAAAAGCAAAGCAGGCCGACATCGGCCTCCTGCTGGAAGGCACCTTCCCTTATGTGGCGGGCGGCGTTTCGAGCTGGGTGAACCAGATGATCCGGGGCTTCCCGGAAATCACCTTTGCCGTGGTCTTCATCGGCAGTCTCGAGGAAGAGTATGGCGAGGCGAAGTACGAGCTTCCCGACAACGTCGTTCATTTCGAGCGGCACTACCTCTATTCGAAGCGTCGTGCGCCCGAGATCAAGAAGATCGAAGGCGACGCTGCGACGTTCGCTGTCGTCGAAGAGATGCACCGTTACTTCCGCGCGCCGAATGCGCACGCCGAAGGGCGTGAGCTCTTCAAGCAGCTCGCGCCGGAGCTCGCGGGCGGCAAGCTGAATCACGAGGATTTTCTCTACAGCCATCGGTCGTGGGATTTCATTTCGGCGCAGTACCGGGAGTTTTCTTCCGATCCTTCGTTCGTCGATTATTTCTGGACGGTGCGCACGATGCACGGCCCGGTGTGGATTCTCGCGGACATCGCAAAGAACCTCATTCCGTGCAAGGCCTATCACACCGTCTCGACAGGTTATGCGGGGCTTCTGGGCGCGCTGCTCAAACACCGCACCGGCAAGCAGCTCATCCTGTCAGAGCACGGCATCTATACGAAAGAACGGCGCATCGATCTTTTCAACGCCCACTGGATTCCGGACAACCGCGTCATCTTCCAGCGGGACCCGACCGAGATCGCGTACTTCAGGCAGATGTGGATGCGCTTCTTCGAAGGCATCGGAAAGATCTGCTACGACGCGTCGGACTCCATCATCGCCCTCTACGAAGGCAACCGGCTGCGCCAGATCGAAGACGGTGCAAACCCCGCGCTCACGTCGAACATCCCGAACGGGATCGACGTTGCGCGTTACGCGCCGCTGCGTGCGAAGCGAACCGCCGAGACGCCGCAGGTGCTCGCGCTGATCGGTCGTGTGGTGCCGATCAAGGACATCATGACGTTCATCCGCGCGATGCGCACGGTTGTTAACCGGCTTCCAAATGCGGAGGCGTGGATCATCGGGCCCGAGGACGAGGATGCGGATTACGCGCAGGAGTGTCGCAACCTTGCAGTCGGCCTCGGCATCGAGCAGAAGGTCAAGTTTATGGGCTTCCAGAACCTGACCGACGTGTTGCCGCAGATCGGCGTCGTTACGCTCTCGTCCATCAGCGAGGCGCTTCCGCTCGTATTGCTCGAAGGTTTTGCGGCCGGTGTGCCGGCCGTGGCTACTGACGTCGGCGCCTGCAGACAGCTCATCCAGGGTCTCGACGCCGAAGACCAGGCGCTGGGCGCCGCCGGGACGGTGGTCGGGATTGCCGACCCGCGTTCGCTTGCGATGGCTGCCATCGAGCTGCTGAGTGATCGTGAGAAGTGGCAGGCAGCAAGCGTGGCCGCGATACGCCGCGTCGAAACTTACTACAACCAGGAACAGATGTTCGCGCGTTATCGCGCGATCTACGAGGCGCACGCATGGCAGGCATAGGGTTCGAGTTCCGCAAGCTCCTCCAGAAGGACACCTACTGGGGGATATTCCAGGCCTACGGCTACTCGGGCATCGTCAGCTCCGGGCCCTGGATACTGTCGATCATCGGCATTCTGATTGTCGGTATCTACAGCTACTCGGTCGTTTCGCCGCCGCTTGCGGTCGTGCAGTTCCAGGTTTCGATCACGAACCTCTTCATGTCGTCGCTGATCCTGACCGGCATCGTTCAGCTCGCCTATACGAGATACATCGCAGACCGGCTGTTCGAGAAACGCACCGATCTCGTGACGCCGACCTTCAATGGTCTTCTGATGGTCGTCGTGCTTTCGAGCGGCATCATCGGCACTGCGGCTGCCTTCTTCCTGTTCCCCGATCAGAGCAACCTCTACCGCCTGCTGATGCTCGGCGCCTTCGTGATCATGTGCTGCATCTGGTGTTGCACGATCATCCTCTCGGGACTCAAGCAGTACAAGGTGATCGTCGCGATGTTCGGCGTCGGTTACATCATCGTCGTTGGCGGCGCGCTTCTCCTGCGGCCCTATGGCATGGAAGGCCTGCTGCTCGGCTTCGTGCTGGGCCACTTCGTGCTGCTGATGGGCATGCTGTCGATGATCTTCCGGAACTATCCAGGCGAACAATTCATCGGATTCGATTATCTCGAGAAGCGCCGGATCTACGTCACGCTCGCCTTCACGGGGCTCTATTACAATCTCGGGATCTGGATCGACAAGATCATGTTCTGGTACCACCCGGACACGGGTGAACAGATCGTCGGCCTGCTGCACCACTCGCCGCTGTATGACCTGCCCGTGTTCCTCGCTTACCTGTGCATCATGCCGGGGATGGCGGTGTTCCTCGTCCGTATCGAAACCGACTTCGTCGATTTCTATCAGAAGTTTTACGACGCGGTGCGTGACGGCGGCTCTCTCGATTACCTCAACGAAATTCGCGACGAGATGGTGTTCGCGATCCGGCAGGGTATTTTCGAGATCATCAAGATCCAGGGCATCACCGTGCTGATCGTATTCATCGCCGGTCCCTCGCTCTTGCGATGGGCGGGTATCTCTGAAACCCACCTGCCGCTTCTCTACGTGCAGGTCGTGGGCGCAAGCCTTCAGGTCGTGTTCCTCGGGCTCCTGAACGTGTTCTTCTATCTCGACAAGCGCATGATCGTGATGATTCTCACAGGCTTGTTCGTGGTTCTGAACGTGGCACTCACCGCGCTCTCGTTCTACCTCGGCCCGGCCTTTTACGGCTACGGCTATGCCATCGCGCTGCTCATCGTCGTGCTGGTCTCGATGCAGTGGCTCGAGCGCCGCGTGACAGCCCTGGAGTACGAGACCTTCATGCTTCAATAACTTCACGCCTGCCTGGCGTGAGTATTGAAGCTATTCGATTACGAACAGGGAGAAACCTTGGGTTTCTCCC
>JBKJPI010000045.1:0-3614 GCA_046595235.1 Burkholderiales bacterium
AGCAGGCCTTCGGCCTCGACGACGAAGGCGACTGCCGTAAAGTCGCGCACCGGGTCGTAAGGAAGCTTCGTGAAGAGCGTCGCGTTGATCGCGTGCGTGCCTTTCGTGCCGTTGACGAGGGTGTAGCCGGCGGGCGCGGCCTTGGCGACGATGTCGGCGCCGATGTTGCCGCCGGCGCCGGGCCGGTTGTCGACGATCACCTGCTGGCCCCAGGACTTGTTCATTTCGGCGCCAAGGATTCGCGCGAACACATCGGAGAATCCGCCGGGCGGGAAGGGCACCACGATGCGGATCGGTTTCGTGGGGTAGGTCTGCGCATGAGCCGCAGTAGCGAACGCGATGAGGCTCGAGACTCCGGCTGTAACCGATAACAGCGCGGCCGCCGCAGCCGTGCTTTTGTTCATCAGAGGTCCATCTCGGGCAGCGTCATGAGCTTGATGCCGTTCTTCTCGAGCGCCGCGCGCACTGCGCCGACGACGCCGACACCGGTGGCCTCGTCGCCATGACAGCAGAACGTATGGATTCGCGTGGGAAATTTCTTTCCGGTCTTGCTGATGATCGCCCGCTCGTCGATGAACGACAGGACCTGTTTTATCGCCTGCTCCACATCATGGATCATCGCATCGGGAAACTTTCGCGAAGTCATGGCGCCGGTATCGTCGTAGGTGCGATCTATGTACGCTTCTTCGGCAACGCGTAAGCCAACTTTGCGTCCCGCCGTTACCATTTCGGAAAGCGCATTGGCAACGAAAATGATGTCGCGATCGACCGACTTGATGCCGCGCGCGATCGCCTCGGCATACTCGGGATCGACGTGCGCCATGTTGTTGAGCGCGCCATGGGGCTTCACGTGGGTCACCTTGGCGCCCACGCCGGCGGCGATGCCGTTCAGCGCGCCGATCTGGTAGGCGATCATGTACTCGAGATCTTTTGGGTTCATCTGGATCTGCCGCCGGCCGAAGCCCCAGAGATCGTTGAAGCCGGGGTGTGCGCCGATCGAGACGCCATTCTCTTTCGCGAGACGCACCGCGTTCGCCATGACCGTGGGATCGCCCGCATGAAAGCCGCAGGCGATGCTCGCGGAGTTGATCACTTTGAGGATGCCTTCGTCGTTACCGACTTTGTAGTGGCCGAAGCTTTCGCCCATGTCGGCGTTCAGGTTGATCGCAGTCATGCTGGTCTCCAGTTCAGAATTAGCTGTGCAACTTTTCGGTGGCGCGCGGGCTCGTCGCGTAGAGGGTCGTCCGCTGGCGCGGTGTCCGGCCCATCGAATGAATCAGATTTTCCATCATAGCAGGCGACATCTCCTGCCCGTGCGAGGCGCCTGCCGCGCGCGAGATCGATTCGTCCATGAGCGTTCCGCCTAAGTCGTTGACGCCCGCCGTGAGGCACGCCTTCACGCCTTCGGGGCCCATCTTCACCCAGGAGACCTGGATGTTCGGAATGAGCGGGTGTAGTGCGAGACGCGACACCGCGTGCATGAGCACCGCTTCCCGGAAAGTCGGGCCGCGGCGCGCGCGGCCTTTCCGATAGATCGGCGCTTCCATATGCACGAAAGGCAGCGGGACGAACTCGGTAAACCCACCGGTCTCGGCCTGCAGCTCGCGCAGCCGCAGAAGGTGGCGCGCCCAGTGTGCGAGCCCCTCCATGTGACCGAACATGATGGTCGCGGTGGTGCGAAACCCGATCCGGTGCGCCGTTCTCATGACCTCGAGCCATTCGCCGGTCTTCAATTTGTCGGGACACAACGTTGCGCGCACGTCGTCGTCCAGGATCTCCGCTGCCGTGCCCGGCAGGGTACCGAGGCCCGCGCGCTTCAATTCAGTGAGGAATTCATCGAGCGAGACGCCGAGCGTGTGCGCCCCCTGCCACACTTCGAGCGGCGAGAAGGCATGGACGTGCATCTCGGGGACCGCCGCTTTCACGCCGCGGCAGATCTCGAGATAAGTCGCGCCGGTATAGGCCGGGTGGATGCCGCCCTGCATGCAGACTTCGGTCGCCCCGCGTGCCCACGCTTCGCGCGAGCGGCGCTGGATCTCGTCCAGCGGCAGGTCGTATGGCTTGCCGCGCAGATTCTCGGCGGCTTTGCCTTTCGCGAACGCACAGAACTGGCAGCGGTAGGAGCAGATGTTGGTGTAATTGATGTTGCGGTTGACGACATAGGTCACGACGTCGCCGTTCGTCTGCTGCCTCAGCGCGTCGGCGGCGGCGCAGACGAAAGCCAAGTCTTTTCCACGCGCGCGAAAGAGCTCGACGATCTCGTCTTCTTTTAGCGTCTCGCCGCGCGCAGCCTTTGCGAGAGTCGCTTTTAGCGGTGAGTCCGCTCGATCCCTCACCCCTACCCCTCTCCCGAAGGGAAAGGGGTTTATCCAAAGCAGGGGCGGACCATCGGTCATGCCCGGCGACCAGCCGTCGGTGCGGGGAAAACCGTCGCTGTCGATGCGATGGAGCAGCGCTTTGCGCAACCCCGGATCGACCCAGCGCTCCATCTGCCGCACGTAAGCGGGATAAATCGCGAGGCGCTCGACGAGCGCCTTACCCGCGGTCTCGGTCACGTGCCCGAGGACGTCGAGCTGCGGCCACGGCGCTTCCGGATTGACGTGGTCGGGCGTCACCGGCGAGATGCCGCCCCAGTCGTTGATGCCCGCATCGATCAGCCGGCCCAGCACACCGGGGCTCAGGTTGGGTGGCGCCTGTATGTTCATTGCGGGCTCGAACAAGAGGCGCGCGACCGCGATCGTCCATAGATGCTCTTCCAAAGCGGGCGCCGCGGCAGCAGCCATACGCGTCGTCGCCTTCGGCCGGAAATTCTGGATGATGAGTTCCTGGATATGGCCGTAGCGATCGTCGAGATCGCGCAGCTCGAGCAGCGCGTCGACACGCTCGGCGCGCGTCTCGCCGATACCGATCAGGAGACCCGTCGTCATCGGCACACCGGCTTCGCCTGCGAGCCTGAGGGTTTCGAGCCGCACCGCAGGTTTCTTGTCGGGCGAGCCGAAATGAGGTCCGCCACGCTCGCACAGACGCGTCGCTGCGCTTTCGAGCATGAGACCCTGGGAGACCGAGACCTTGCGCAGCGCTGCAACGCTCCCGGCATCGAGAACGCCGGGATTGGTGTGTGGCAGCAGCCCCGTTTCCTCGAAGACTGCGCGCGCCGCTTGAGCCAGATACGACAATGTCGTCTCGTGCCCCAGTTGTGCAAGCGCCTCGCGTGCGGCGCGGTAGCGCAATTCAGGTTTGTCGCCCAGCGTGAAGAGCGCTTCCTTGCAACCCGCGGCAACGCCGGCACGCGCGATCGCGAGCACCTGCTCGAGCGTGAGATACGCCTGCTCGCCTTTGCGGGGGGCGTGCGCGAACGTGCAGTAGTGGCACACGTCCCGGCAGAGCTGGGTGAGGGGGATGAAAACTTTGCGCGAATACGTGATCACCCCGCCATGCGCTGCATCTCGCCGCACGGCCGCTTCTCTCATCAGCGTCTGAAGATCGGCAACGCTCGCCAGCGCATATGCTTCGTCGCGCGAGAGCCGGCGATCGAGTGCAAAATCCCGGAGCGCGAAGGCCGTCATGAGCTTTGGCTCTCCGAGTTCAAGCGTTCAAGAATGCGGCTCGATGTA
>JBKJPI010000468.1:0-4394 GCA_046595235.1 Burkholderiales bacterium
TTGCTTTTCACCGCGAGCGCGATCGGCGGATGGGCCAGCGCAGCGGCTGCTGAAGAACGCTATCCGACGCGGCCGATCAGGCTCATCGTCTCATTCGCGCCCGGCGGCAGTGTCGACGTCGTCGCGCGCCTCATCGGTCAAAAGCTCGCCGAGAGCTGGGGGCAGCAGGTCGTGATAGACAATCGCCCGGGTGCCGGCGGCAACCTGAGCGCCGAGATCGCCGCCCGCTCCGCCCCCGACGGTTACACGCTCTACATGAGCAGTGCGTCGCTCGTGGTGAATCCAAGTCTTTATCGCAAGGTCGCTTACGACCCTGTGGCCGACTTTACGCCGATCGCGCTGATCGCCTCCGTTCAGAACGTCCTTGTCGCGCACCCGTCGCTGCCTGCGAAAAACGTTGCGGAGCTCATCGCACTCGCACGCAAGTCGCCGGGCCGCCTTAACTACGCATCTACCGGCAGCGGCACTTCGGGCCATCTTGCGATGGAGCTTTTCAAGAGCATGACGCGCACCGACTTTGTACACGTTCCTTACAAAGCCGTCGGTCAGGCGCAGGTCGACCTCATGGCGGGTCAGGTCTCACTCTGGTTTCCTTCGATTCCGGGCGCGCTGCCGCACATCAAATCCGGGAAGATGCACGCGCTCGCGGCATCGGGAACCACGAGATCACCCGGGCTGCCGGACGTGCCGACGGTCGCTGAGTCGGGCGTGCCGGGCTACGACGCAGTGACCTGGTATCCGCTGCTCGCGCCGGCGCGCACACCGGCCGCGATCGTCGGGAAGGTCAATCGGCATGTGGTCGCGATCCTGAGCACGCCGCAAGTAAGAGATCAGCTGCTTCTCTCGGGTGTCGAGCCGATCGGCTCATCCCCGGCACATCTCGCGAGTCACATCAATTCAGAGCTCGCGAAGTGGGCGAAGGTGATCAAGGTTGCAGGGGTGCGGTTGGACTAGAGCCTGTAACAGGCTCTAGCCTACTGCGGTGTGACCGACACAGTCCCGAGCTGCAACAGCATCGCCAGCTCGTCACGCATCACCCACTCTTCCGCGATCTTGCCGTGGGCGATGCGGAACTGAACGATCGCCGTCCAGTCGAGTGGCTGCTCCCCGGCAACGACGACTTCACCCGCGCGGCTTCGAAACGTGTGCGGCCGCACGCGCGTTCGATGCTGAATGCGAACGCAGACGCGGTCACCTTCGGCGATGAGGCCCGAGACTTCAGAGGAAAACGCGACAAAGTCCTGCAGCGTGGCCTTCAGGCGCGTCATTGCCGCCTCGATACCTATTACGTCGAACCCGGGGCGATGGAGAACGACGTCCGCGCAGAGCAGCTCCGGCATGAGATCGATTCGCTTCTGATCGAGCACCTCGCCGAAGTAGCGCTCAACCAGCGCCTTGCTCGCCGCGAGCACCGCATCTGATGTGGCGTCTATTGAGGTCACCTATTCGATCGCCGCGCTGAGGCTTTCGCAATCCTGCCGAGCCGCTGCATTTCCGTTGCGACGTGTTTGACGCGTTTCACGCGGCGATCGGTTTCAGACTTGCAGCGACGAAACCCGGATCGAACACGCGGTCCGCCATCACCTGACATCGCATCATCAGTCGAGGCTCGTCGGGACCATAGTCGGGTATCGCGTTGTGGAGCGTGCCGATATGGTCCCACATGAGGACGTCGCCTTCGGTCCACACGTGCTCGTATTGATACTTCGGCTGCAGCTGGTGTTCGAAGAGTCGCGCGAGAACGGAAACGCTTTCCGCGTGCGGCAGCTCGTTGATGCGCGTCGCGTAACCGGGATTGCAATACAGCACCTTGCGCCCCGTGATCGGATGCGTGAGGAAGATCGGGTGGACCGAAGGTGGACGCTTCCGCCGCTGCTCTTCGGTGAGCGGCGGACGTGTGCTTCCCGGCCGACTGCGCATGCTTTCCCAGAATTTATTGAAGTCGTGCGTTGCCGTCATGCCGGCGAGGCGCTCTTTCAGAGCCGCGTCGAGATCGTCGTACGCCGCGCGCATGTTCGCGAACTGCGTTGCACCCAGCGGCCTTCCGTCACGTCGCGGCACCTTCACCGCATAAAGCACGTTCGTGAAGCCGACCGTCGTGTTGTACGTCATGTCGGTGTGCCAGTCCTGTCCCGCATCTGCCAGGCCGATCGGCTCACCGTTTTCGATGACGTTCGACAGAAACCCGACCTCAGGCACCGCCGGGTGCTGGAACTTGCCTGTCACCGAGGTCTGAATGCCGCCGAAGCGTTTCGCGAAATCACGTAGTGCCGCAGCTTCGAGGTGCTGGTCCGGAAAGCACAGCACGCCTTCGCGACCGAGCGCTTTGAAGATCCCTGCAAAATCTGCATCACTCAGCGCGTGCGCGAGATCGACGCCGGTCACGCGCGCGCCCAAAATACGGCCAGTGGGTTCGATGTTCAGCATGGGTGCGTCATTTTATCGCCAACCGCACGTGGCATAACCGCCTCCCGCCCATCTCTACTCCGGCTTGATCGCCGCGGCCTTCACGACTTTGCCCCAGCGTTCGAAATCGGCTTTGTGGTACGCAGCAAGCTGCGCAGGCGTTCCGCCGGACGGGTCAGCGCCGTCTGCAGCCAGACGCTTAACCACATCCGACGTCTTCAGAACCTTGTTCGTTTCGGCATTCAGACGATTCACGATTGCAACGGGCAACCCCGCAGGGCCATACAGCCCCCACCACTGCGTCGATTCGAAACCGGCAAGACCTGCCTCTGCAACGGTCGGCAGGTTTGGCGCAATCTGCGCGCGCCGCGATCCCGTTACGGCAAGCGCGCGCAGGCGTCCGCAGCGCTCCTGGCTCGAGACGCTCGGGTAGGCGGCGAACAGCACCGATACGTTGCCTGCCATCGTGTCGATCACCGCAGGCGCGGCGCCTTTATACGGGACGTGCACCATGCGCACGTTCGCCCGCTGCATGAATAGCTCGCCCGTCAGATGGCTCAGCGTGCCGGCGCCGTTCGACGCGAAATTGAGCGCGTCCGGTCGCGCCCTCGCAACCGCGATGAGCTCTTTCACGTTTCGGGCGGGCACCGACGGATGCACGACGAGCACATTCGGGGCATAGCCGATCATCACGATCGGCGTGAAGCCGCTCAATGCGTCGTACGGTGTTTTTGCCATCATGTGCGGATTGATGGAGAGTGCGCTCGAAGAAGCGAAGAGGAGCGTGTGGCCATCCGGCACTGCACGTGTGACGTTCTCCGCGCCGATTGCGCCGCCCGCACCCGCGCGATTGTCAACGATGAACTGGTTGCCCAGGTTGGCGCTCAACCCCTGCATGACCTGCCGCGCCACGATGTCGGCGGCACCGCCGGCTGGGAAAGGCACGACCACCCGCACGGCTTTCTCCGGATAGTTCTGCGCGCAAGCGGCGCTGACGACGAGGACCGCAGCGCCGATCCCCAAGAAAACGCGTGTCGCCTTCAAAGGGCGCGTTCCAGCAGCGCCGGAAGGTTAGGGGTTCTCGGGGGGCCGAGTGCCCAGCCGATGAAAACGCCAGCGGCATTCGCGGCCATGTCGGCGACCTCGAACGACCGGTAACCGGTATAGCCCTGAAGAAATTCCAGCGTGATGCCCAGCAACACGAGGCCGGCGCCGATGGCTATGCGTGCGCGGTGGGTCACGTAGATTTGCGTGAATCCGAACATCATCAACCCGTAAGCCGCGAAGTGCGCAATCTTGTCACTGCCGCCCGGCGACCCGTTTGCCGGAAGCGGTAGGAGGGAAAGGAAAACGACAGCGAAGACGAACAGCCATGCACCCGCAAGCCATACCGTCGGCCATCTGAAGGCACGCGTCTGGTTATTCATTGAGTATCCGATTGATTGGACCGGGAACCGAACGGACCCTGGCCGCAGAACAAAGCGCGCTCACCGGGCTTTCAAGATGATCGGCTTGCACGTCCTCTATACTAACGCCTCATCCGACCCTGGGAATACAGCATGAGTTCAACCATTGAGAAACGCCTCTCCGAAATCGGGATCACCCTGCCCCCACCCGGTGCACCGGGCGGTAATTACGTGCCGTTCGTCGTCGTCGGTGAGCTTGTGTTCATGGCAGGCCAGGTCGCGCGTGAAGCCGGCAAGATGAAATACACGGGGAAAGTCGGAGGCGAACTAAGCGTAGAAGACGGTGCGGCAGCGGCACGGTTGTGTGCAGTCAACCTGCTCGCGCAACTCAAATCTGCGTGCGGCGGCGACCTCGATCGCGTCGAGCGCTGCGTGCGCCTCGGCGGCTTCGTTAACAGCCCGCCGGATTTCCTCGAGCATCCGAAGGTGATCAACGGCGCGTCGGATCTGATGGTCGAGGTGTTTGGCGAGCGCGGTCAACATGCGCGCACGGCGGTCGGCGTCGCGGCGCTGCCGATGGAC
>JBKJPI010000543.1:0-3326 GCA_046595235.1 Burkholderiales bacterium
CTTCTGCCACTCGCGCCACTGCAGGAACTCGATCGCAAGAAGGCGTAAGCCCCCGGCCATGTGCGCCGCGAGCAGCATGACGAGCACGATTTCCGCTAACTTGACCAGCGGCTGGTCGGTCCAGCGCAGAAAGTTTTCGAGTCGCGCTTCACCGTGCAGCGCCTGGGCGAGCGCCCAGAAGTGGAAGGGCAGAAAGAGCGCCAGCGACACACCGGAAACACGATGGACGATGAAAGCCCAGTAAGCCGGGTGATTACGCGCTCGGTAGTCGTTTCTCACACGGCCACTACAGAGTAAACCGCGCGCCAGCCACCGAACGCGAGCACCAGCGCCAGCAACAGCATGGCGGCTTCGAGGCTGCGGCCCCGCCACGCAAAGGTTTCGGCGAGCACATTACGCAGCCCGATCGGCGCGTGCACCGCGACTGCTGCGACGAAGAGCGCATAGAACGCCGTCCAGAAGACGCTGCCGCTCGTGCGCGCGAGAATCTCTGAGGCGGTCAGTCCGTTGCGCACGGCGTAGATGATCGTCACGATATGCACCAGCACGCAAATCGCGAGTATCGCGGCTGACGCGCGCTGCGCCGCCCACAACAGCACCTGGGCGCGGACGCTGCGGGCTGAAGGCTGAGTCGCGACGAATGGGGGCGCGCTCACAGATCGCCTTTCAACGCCGCTGAGAGCACCACGCGTTTGAGGCCGGCGATGCTCTTCGTCGGGCTCAGAAACTTCGGGCAACGTTCGGTGCACGTCATCTGGGTATGACAGGCGTGGCAGCCGGCGTCACCCGCTACTGCGCTCAGCCGCTCCTGCTGCCCCACATCCCGCACGTCGTTGACGAGCGTCCACGCACGATTGAGCGCCGCAGGTCCGAGATAGTCCGGTTTCCACGCAACGACATCGCATGAGCTGTAGCAGACGCCGCAGCCGATGCATTCGATCGCTTCGTCGACGAGCTTTCGCGAAAGTGTCTCGGGCTGCACGACGGCGAAGTCTTCATGGCGCGTCCGGCTGCCGCGAAACTCACCCTTTGCCTGCGCCCATTTGTCGAAGAAAGGCGCCATGTCCGTGACGAGGTCCTTTACGACCGGCAGATTGTGGAGTGGACCGATCTCGAGCTTTCCACTCTCCGCAACCGCAGACACGTGCGTGCGACAGGTCCAGCGCGCCTTGCCGTTCACTGTCATCGCGCACGACCCGCACATTCCAACGCGGCATGAGAATCGATACGACAGCGTCGGATCGAGGTGGCGCTGGATATGCGTGACGATATCCAGAACCGTCTGGCTTTCGAGCCGCGGCACTTCGAACTGCTGAAAGTGCCCCGACTCGCCGCCTCGCCAGACTTTGACTTCCAGCGTGCTCATTGCGAGCACACGTTTACGCCGATTCGTACAGCCGCGTCATGACGAACTGGCGGTGGCCGAGTGCTTCGGCCGCGGTGAGGCGTCCGTTACAGGTGCGCAGCATGACCTCAATCAGCTCGTCCCCGGTCTGCTCCAGATTCTTCTGGCGCTGCAGCAGTCCCGAGCAGTCGTAGTCGATGTGCTCGGACATCGTACGCACGGTGCGGGGGTTGGCGCAGAGCTTGATCACCGGGACGATCGGGTTGCCCACCACATTGCCCTGCCCCGTGGGAAAGAAATGCACCACGTAGCCTGAAGCCGCGCACAGCGTGACCATTTCGGCTGCAGCCGAAGACGAGTCCATGAACCACAGGCCCGGACGCGTCGGCGTTTCGGCTTTATCGAGCACACCGACAACCGGGCACTTCTTGCCGATCTTCTGAATGTTGCCAAGCGCTTTCTCTTCGATCGTCGTCAAGCCGCCTGCGATGTTGCCCTTGGTCGGCTGCGAGTCGGAGAGATCGCTGGTTTTGTGCCGCTCGATGATTTCCTGGTAACGGTTGAACATCTTCATGAACTGCTCGCGCACTTCAGGTGTAGCGCAGCGGTCCGCCACGATATTCTCGCCGCCGGTGATCTCGGTCGTCTCGCCGAAGCACATGGTGACGCCGAGCGGCTCGAGCTTGTCGAAAGCGCTACCGACGGTCGGGTTCGAGCCGCAGCCCGAGGTCGTATCCGACTCACCGCACTTGGTCGAGACCCACAGGTCGCTGATCGGCGCATCTTCCTGACGCAGCTCGGACGCCCACTGCACGTATTCCTTGGCGACCTTGCAGGCGCGCATGATCGTATCGTGGTCGCCATGCATCTCGATTCCGAAACCGGTGACCGGCTTGCCCGTGGTCGCGATGGCATCGACGATTTTCTTCGTCCAGCCTTCTTCGATGCCGATCACAACCACCGCGGCGACGTTGGGATTCGACCCCGCGCCGATGAGCGTACGGAAATGGAGGTCGAGGTCGGCACCGAACTGCAGACGGCCATAGGGATGCGGAATCGCCATCACACCCTTGATGTTGTGCGCGACGGCTTCGCATGCGGCGTTCGACAGATCGTCGACCGGCAGGATGATGACGTGATTGCGAATGCCCACGCGGCCGTTTTCCCGCCGGTAGCCGCGGAATGTCGTATTTGCGTTGATCATGGAATTCCTTTTCGCTTACCAGCGCTTGGTCTTGATGTTGTGAACGTGGGCGTGCTCGCCCTGCTTGATGTCCGAGACGGCCTTGCCGATGTCGAAGCCGTATTTGATGATCGTGTCGCCTTTTTTGATTGCCGTCGTCGCAACCTTGTGCCCGATCGGAACTTCCATGAGCGCTTTGACGGTAATCGTGGAGTCGTCCTCCATCACCCAGCCGGTGAGATCCTGCCCGGCCTTGATGCCTTCGATGACGGCGACACCGACGGTGTCTTTCTTGTCGTGTACCAGAATATGAATCATGGTGGGGTCTCCTTGGGGAGTGGACTCCGGCGCGAGGCGCGTCCGGTCAGTAGCGAATGTTTTTATTTGTTTCCGAATGCTATCGGCGGCCGCTCCGGAAGTCAAACAGTCAACTATATGACTTGTATGAATTTGAAACGCAGCGCTAGAATCCCGGCAGAATGGAAAACGCGGACGATCGCAGGCCGCTCGAAGCGCTGGGGGTGCCCGGGGGGTCATCGAGCCCGCTTTACAAGGAAGTGAAGGCACGGCTCACGCGCGGGCTCGCAGTAGGCGAGTGGAAGGCGGGCGAAGCCATCCCCAGCGAATCACGTCTGGCCGAGCTTTTCAGCGTCTCTATCGGCACGATCCGCAGAGCGATCGACGATCTGGTAGCCGAACGCATTCTGCTGCGACACCAGGGTCGCGGCACGTTCGTCGCGACGATGTGAAAGAAATAAAAGAGCGTGCGGTCTTCGGTGTGCGTCGCGACGAACGTGC
>JBKJPI010000670.1:0-3988 GCA_046595235.1 Burkholderiales bacterium
GCGACTTGCCGTAGCGCTCGAGCTTGGTCGCCCCGACGCCCGAAATGCCGCGGAGATCCTCGAGCGTACTCGGCTGTGCCGCGGCAATCGCTTCGAGCGTGGCATCGTGGAAAACGACGTACGCCGGAACTCCGTGCTCGCGCGCGGTTAAGAGGCGCCAATCACGAAGCGCCTGCAGGAGCGGCGCGGCATACGCCGGCGACGGCACTGCTGCTTTCCGCGTGCGCTCGCGCCGGCCGGCCTTGGGGGTGCTCTCCCGCAATGACACGCTCACCTCGCCTTTGAGGACGCCGCGCGCATCTGCAGTCAACTTGAGCGCGCCGAATGCTTCGCTGTCGGTCTCGAGAAAACCAAGCGCCACGAGCTGGCGAAAAACCGCTCGCCACTGGTCCTGGCTGAGATCCGCGCCGATGCTGAAGGTGCTCAGTGCGTCATGGCGAAACTGCTTCACGCGCTCTGTCGCGACGCCGCGCAGGATATCGATGAGGTGTCCCGCGCCGAAGCGCTGGCCGGTTCTATATACGCACGAGAGCGCTTTCTGCGAGGCCTCCGTTCCGTCCCAGACGCACGGCGGCTCGATGCAGACGTCGCAGTTGCCGCACGGCGTGCTGGCTTCGCCGAAGTACGTGAGCAGTCGCACGCGACGGCACGTGGCCGATTCGGCGAGACCGACGAGTGCATCGAGCTTGCCAAAGGAGACGCGCTTGAATGCTTCGTCGGCCTCGGCTTCCGCAATCATACGGCGCTGCTGAACCACGTCGCCGAGCCCGTACGCCATCCAGGCATCGGCCGGCCGCCCATCCCGCCCCGCGCGCCCCGTTTCCTGATAATAGGCTTCGATGCTCTTCGGAAGGTCGAGATGGGCGACGAAACGCACGTCGGGCTTGTCGATGCCCATTCCGAACGCAATCGTCGCAACGATCACCAGGCGATCGCCGTTCACGAATCGCTCCTGGTGCTTCGCACGCGTTTTTGAGTCGAGTCCCGCGTGGTAGGGCAGCGCCGGAATGCCCTGCGCACTCAGCCATTGCGCGGTCTCGTCCACTTTCTTCCGCGAGAGGCAGTAGACGATGCCTGCATCCCCGGCATGCTCGGCCTTCAAAAACCGCAGTAACTGATCACGCGCGTTGTTTTTGTCGACGATCGTGTAGCGGATATTCGGCCGGTCGAAGCTCGAGATGAAGACGCGCGCATCCTCGAGCTTGAGGCGCGCGATGATCTCGCCGCGCGTAAGCTCGTCTGCGGTAGCGGTGAGCGCGATGCGCGGCACGTCGGGAAAGCGTTCGTGCAGCGCAGAGAGCTGGATGTACTCGGGCCTGAAGTCGTGTCCCCACTGCGACACGCAGTGCGCTTCGTCGATTGCGAAGAGCGCAATCCTGCTGCGCTTGAGGAGGTCGAGGAAGCGGGGCGTCAGAAGGCGCTCCGGTGCAACATACACGAGCGAGAGCCGACCCTCTACCAGGTCGCGCTCGGTGCGAAACGCAGTTTCGGCATCCAGCGACGAATTGAGGACCGCTGCGCTGACCCCTGCCTCCCTGAGCGCCCCGACCTGGTCCTGCATCAGCGCAATCAGCGGCGACACGACCACCGCGCAGCCGTCGCGCATGAGCGCGGGGATCTGGTAACACAGCGATTTGCCGCCGCCCGTCGGCATCAGTACGAGCGCATCGCCGCCGCCGGCTACGTGCTCGATGATTTCGGACTGCGACCCGCGGAACTCGGGATAGCCGAAAACGGTGCTCAGGAATGAAAGTGCAGTCTGCATTCGAAAAAGCGGCGGAGATCGCTGGAATCAGCGTACTGAAACGGGGCGCTTCGATGGTACCGGAAAATCTCGCCGAGCCGCATGCCGCGTGCGCGGAACCGCGGCATCATGAAGTCAGTAAAGCTTGATGTTGAGCTGCTTCACCTGGCTTTGGATCTCGGAATGGTCGCGAGTGAACTGCACCTTCAGCTGATCGGGTGTCGCGCGCTCACCGGGCTCACTGCCTTCGTTCAGGAGCTTCTGCACCATCTGCGGCGCGTGCATGCCTTCAGTCACGATGCGATTGAGCCCCAGGATGATCGGCCGCGGCGTGCCGCGCGGTGCGAACAGGCCATAGCTGTTCGTGACCTTGAACCCGGGAAGGCCCGCTGACTCGGACACGGTCGGGAGATCCGGCGTCGCGGCGATCCTCTTCAGCCCCATGACGCCAAGCGCGCGAAGCTTTCCGCTCTTCACGTGCGGCAGGGTCGCGATCGAGCTTCCGGCGAGAATCTGGATCTCGCCCCCGATCACCGCGAGAAGCGCCGGCGCGGTGCCTTTGTAAGGCACGTGAACGAGGCTCGCACCGGTGAGCGCAGCGAGGCGCTCCATGCCAAGATGCAGCGTCGTGCCGACCCCCGAGCTTCCGTAGCTGATCGAATTGGGTTTCGCTTTGGAGACGGCGATCAGCTCCTTCATCGTTTTCGCCGGCAGTGACTGATTGGCGACCAGAACGTAAGGCTGGGTCGTCGCCCATGCGATCGGCTCGAAAGCCTGCCGCACGTCGAAAGGCAGGCGTTTCATCGCGCCGAGCAGCGCGAGCGTGTCCGTTGCCATGAGCAGCGTGTAGCCGTCAGGCGGCGCCTGCGCACCGAGCTCCGCCGCGATGACGGTGCCGCCGCCGGGCCGATTATCGACAACGACAGTCTGACCCCAGCGGTCGCTGATTATCTGGCCAACGGCGCGCGTCGTCGCATCGAGGCCCGCACCCGGCGCAATGCCGACGATGATCCTGATCGGCCGTGTGGGATAGTTTGCGGGCTTCTCCTGTGCGTGAGCGTTGGCGCACGCGAACAGGATCAGATAACCGCAGCGTGCGAGCATGCTGCATCGAAGTGTCATCGTTCACATCCCCCTCACGGATATGTTAACCCGGCTCACTCGCGAGCAATCAGCCGCGCGCCTGCTGATAACATAGCGCGACTTTCGCGGAAAACAAAAAAGTGCCTCGGTAACCGGGGTGCTGCCGCACGTAAAAGCCGGAACGGCCAGGGACGCGCGCAATGGATTACGAGCTCTACTACCACGCAGCGAATCCCGGGCGCGGTGAATTCATCCGGCTGCCGCTTGAAGAGGCGCGTGCGGATTACATCGACGTGGCGCGCGAGCCCGGCGGCACCGAGAAGATGATGCGTTTCATTCAGGATGCGGCGATCTTGCAGCCGCAGTTCGCGCCGCCGTTTCTGCGGCACGGAAGCGTGGTCGTGGGCCAGACCGCCAATATCCTGCTCTATCTCGGGGGCAGGCTGGGCCTCGCGCCCGAGGACGAGCCGGGGCGGCTATGGGCGCATCAGCTCCAGCTGACGATCGCCGATCTCGTGCAGGCCATACAACACACGCATCATCCCGTGGCGCACGGGCTCTACTTCGAAGACCAGAAGACGGAGGCGCTCACCTTCACCCGAAATTTCTTCGGGGAGCGCATCCCCAAGTTCTTCAGCTATTTCGAGCGCGTGCTTGCAGGCCGGACCCACATGGTCGGGCAGAAGCTCTCGTACGTGGATACCTCGATTTTTTTCCTGCTGGAAGGGCTGCGTTTTGCGTTTCCGAACCGGATGCGGCAGATCGAAGGCGGCTACCCGGGACTCGTGGCGTTACACAACCGCGTCGCGGCGCGCCCGAACATTGCCGCTTACCTTGCATCACCGCGGCACATGGCGTTCAACGAGCGCGGGGTCTTCAGACACTATCCCGAGCTCGACAGCTGAAGGGACGTGGATTTCGCGGCCGGCCGCCGTGCGGCCAGCTCACCCGACTAGTTTGCCCGCAGCTGGCGCTCGGTAAACGACCGCTGCACGATGCTGTGAACGTAATCACCCTGCTCGCAGGTGATCAGCGCCGGATGGACGACGTCCTGCGGCACGTTTACTTCGCCTTGAAAGCCGTTGTCCCGGGCATCAGCGATGCATTCTTCGATGCTGGGAAACAGGCGTTTTGAGGTGATCGCGATCATCGTGTGCTGGG
>JBKJPI010000081.1:0-2513 GCA_046595235.1 Burkholderiales bacterium
GTGTGCATGGTCGGTTGCATCGCCCAGCCCACGATTTGTCGTGAAAAGAGGTCGAGCACCACTGCCAGAAACAACCAGCCCTCGTGCGTGCGGATGTACGTGATGTCGGTGACCCACGCTTTGTTCGGAGCAGCCACATCGAACTGCCTATCCAGAGCATTGGTGGCAACGACCGCCGGCTTTCCACCACGCATACCCGGGCGACGGCCATAGCCAACCTGTGCACGCAGGCCCTCGCGACGCATCAGTCGCGCCGCGCGATGCTTGCCGCATGACTCGCCGAGATCCCGAAGGTCACGGGTGATCTTGCGATAGCCGTACACGCCGCCGCTTTCCAGCCAGCACTGCTTGATCCTGCCGAGCACCCGCGTGTCGTCCTTGGCGCGCGCTGAAGTCGGCGATCGCAGCCATGCGTAGTAACCGCTTGGATGCAGTCCGAACACACGGCACATGGTCCGCACACGAAACTGTTGCTCGTGCTCGCGCATGAATGCGTACTTCACCCGGACTGCTTGGCAAAGTACGCCGCGGTGAGTTCAACTGATCGACGCAACGGCTTTGCTTAATGTATCTGCGGGAGACTCGAATCCCAATGTCTTTCGTGGCCGCTCATTCAAACGCTTCGCGATCTTGTTGAGGTGCGCTTGCGAGTGGCCTGACAAGTCAGTGCCATCCGGGAAATACTGGCGCAGTAGCCCGTTGGTGTTTTCATTGCTTCCCCGCTGCCATGGGCTCCGCGGGTCGCAAAAGTAAACTTTCACATTGGTGGCCACCGTAAAGCGCTTGTGCATGGCCATCTCCGTGCCTTGGTCCCAAGTCAGGGACTTGCGCAACTCAGCCGGCAGCTTGCGAACTTGCCGCGACAACGCGGTGACAACACTCACCGTGTCCTTGCCCGCGACTTTCACCAGCATGGTGAAGCGTGATCGGCGCTCGACGAGTGTGGCGATATGGCTGTTGTCGGCGCCTGTGATGAGATCGCCTTCCCAGTGACCGGGAATCGCACGGTCTTCGACCTCCGCCGGCCGGTCCCGGATTGAAACTGCATCGATGATGCCGCCTCTTGGCGTGGACGTCGCCAGCTTCGACCTTCGCATCTTGCGTCGCGTGCGCAGGTGGGACATCAGCTCTCGCTTGAGCACACCGCGGGCTTGAATGTACAAACTGCGGTAGATCGTCTCGTGCGACACGTGGAGTGCCCGCTGGCCAGGAAACCGAAGCTTAAGCCAGCCTGCGATCTGCTCCGGCGACCACTGCCGCGCCAGTTTTCGAGCAACCAACCCGCGCAAGCGAGGTTGCTGTCCCAAACGGCAAGCCTTGGGACGCTTCGCCGCTTCCCACGCGCGTTCGTCAGCTGTGGTCGCGCGATATCGCTCTCGACCGCCGTGGCGATGCACCTCGCGACTAACCGTGGAAGTGGGGCGTCCCAATCCCAACGCGATCTGCCGGAACGACTGGTCTGCCGCCAAGGATCGCGAGATCTCCTCGCGGTCAATCAAACTCAGCGAGCGGTCGGATCGCTTGGGCTCGACGGGAGCAATGCCGCCGTGAGCGGCCAGAACTCCGAAAATCGAGCCTGGATTCTTTCCCAACTGTCGTGCCAAGCCTGTGATCGACTGACCACCCTTCCAACGTCGAAGGATTTCCCGCTTCTGGTCCGCTGACAATCCTGGCCGACCCATCCTCGCCATGTGCTTGTTCACTCCTGTCGATGCAATTCCCAATGATGTTGCATCGACCGATTGAACTCACCGCGGCCTTTTTTAAGATGTCGCGCTCCTCCGTCACCCGCCGCAACTCCGACTTTACGCGGCGCAGCTCAGCAGCAGCGTCCGTTTCGACCCCGCGCGTCGCGGCAGTCTTGCCCAACTGCTTCTGCCAGAGATACAGGCTGTGGATCGAAACGCCCAGCCGACCTGCAACCTCGGCCACGGCGTGACCTCGCTGCGTGACCTGCTTTACCGCTTCCACCTTGAATGCTTCGGTATAACGCTTGCTGCTCATAGACTCCCCTCTCGTGGCCATAAATTATGGCTCCGGGGTGTCTACGAAAGGCGGGGCGATTCAAACAAACGAGCGTCGTTCGCTAGCGCGCCACGAACAGCAGCAGAAGGACGACCAACGCGCGATCGAGCGGCCTCACGCCGACACGCTGCGAACGTTTCGTACGACAAAGTCCAGCAGGATCCAAACTGCCAACAGCGCCCACGGGATCACTGACGCTAACGTCCAATTTCGCCACTTCCGTGTGCGTTCCTGACGCAGCGCGTCTTCTACATAATCCTGCGTGCGCGAACGAGTGACGACGCTACGGACAAGAAACGCGGGAACGAGAATGAGCGCGGGATACAACGGAAAGCCGAATATTGGAATGTAGAGAATTAACTTCACCGCCGACCAATAGGTCCCGTCCCCCCAAGGGGCGTCGCTCGCGAATGCCGGCGCCGCAAGGTTCGACATGAGCAGCGCCGCAAGGACTCCGCGGGCCGAGCGAGCCTTCATAGAGCGGAGAT
>JBKJPI010000106.1:0-28180 GCA_046595235.1 Burkholderiales bacterium
CGTGGGTGTACTGGTCGGGCCTCGAGCTCGGCGTGCCGCCACGGCTTCACACGCATCTGCACCGCATTCAGCCGGGATACGAACCGGGGCTGAAGCTCGTGCCGCTTGTGCTCGGAATACTTTATACGGCGCTGTGGTTCACCGTGCTCGCCAGGCTCAAGCGAAGCCCTCAGCGGCCTGCCTTTGTATGGGCCACCGGCGTGACGGTTCTGTGGGGTCTCGCCACGTCACTTTTTATCGGCTGGGTCGACATCGGCAAGAGCTACCGCGGGATGGTGAGAAGCATGGAAACTGCGCTTCCTGCGAGCTATCGCTGCGTCTCGAGCCGGGGCCTGGGAGAACCGCAGCGCGCGATGCTTCATTACTTCGCCGGAATCGTCACCCACCGCGATGAATCGGCAGAGCGGCGCCGCGACTGCGACCTCATGCTCGTCCAAGGCACGCCACAGGAGGAGCGCGCACCCGCCGGTGACTGGATCAGAATCTGGGAAGGCAACCGCCCCGGGGACAAGGTTGAACGCTACCGGCTTTACAGACGCCCCATTCCCCCAGTCGCCCAGCCGGGTCTCAGCCCTCCGTGATTGCAATCGACAACTGTGGAAGCTGCGGGAACCGGCCCAATCTATTGTGTTCCAACCCGCTGTCCCCGCGTTTCAACGCCCAATGAACGATACGCTGCAGCGATTTCTTTTCGAGCACGCTCCTATCCGGGGGGAAGTCGCCCACCTCGATGCGACGTGGCTGGCGGTGCTCGAACGTCACGAATATCCAACGCCGCTGCGTCGCATCCTCGGTGAGCTGCTGGCGGCCGGCGCTTTACTCGCAGCTACACTGAAGTTCGAAGGCGCCATCGTCCTTCAGCTGCAAGGCGTGGGGCCGGTCAAGCTCATCGTGGTCGAATGCACCAGCGAGCGCACGCTTCGCGCGACGGCCAAGTGGACGGGCGACCTCGCGGATGACGCCGGCCTTGCCGATCTCCTCGGCGATGGCAGGTTCGTCATCACGCTCGTCCCGGGCGAAGGAAAGCAGAGCTATCAGGGGATCGTCGAAATCGACACTGCGGGTGTCGGCGCCTCGCTCGAGCAATACATGCAGCGCTCTGAGCAGCTTGACACGCGTCTTTGGCTCGCTGCGGGCGAGGACCGCGTCGCCGGGCTTCTGCTCCAGAAGCTGCCTGCGGCCGACGATCCCGACGCAGACAGCTGGAATCGGGCGACACACCTTGCGGAAACGCTGACCGACTCCGAGCTTCTCGAGCTTCCTCCGGAGAATCTTCTCCACCGGCTCTATTACCAGGAGGACATCCGGCTTTTCGAGCCGCGGCCCGTGTCCTTTCGCTGCTCGTGCTCGCACGAGCGCGTCGATGCGATGCTCCGCATGCTGGGCTACGACGAAGTGCGCTCGATCGTCGAAGAGCGGGAGACGGTCGAGGTGACGTGCGAGTTCTGCAACCGCTCGTATGCGTACGACCGCGTCGACGCCGAGCAGCTCTTTGCGTCGTCGCACCCGCCCGAGGTGGGCACGACTCGCCACTGACCCCGCGCGCGTCTCCTGCCGCGTGCGCGGCTTTGCCTCCCACAATCGGTGTGGCGTAAACTCTCCTCCCCGCCGCCCCCACCCGCAGCGGAAAGCCTCGTCCAGCACATCCGTCTTTAGGAGAAACTCATGAAAAGTGAACGCGAAGTCGTCGTTTTAAGCGGTGTGCGTACGGCAATCGGCGACTACGGCGGCGCATTGAAAGACGTCGCGCCCAGCGAGCTTGCGGCCACGGTGATCAGGGAAGCCGTAAAGCGTTCCCGGGTAGATCCGAAGAAGGTGAATCAGCTTGTCCTCGGCAACGTGATCCATACCGAAGCCAAGGATATGTACATCTCGCGGGTTGCGTGCATCAAGGGCGGGTTGCCGCAGGACACCACCGCGCTGACGGTGAACCGCCTCTGCGGCAGTGGGCTGCAGGCGATCATCAGCGCTGCGCAGGCGATCCAGCTCGGCGATGCCGACGTTGCGGTGGGCGCAGGCGCTGAATCGATGAGTCGCGGCGGATACCTCATGCCGAGCCTGCGCTGGGGCCAGCGCATGAACGACGGCGGCGCCATCGACATGATGGTCGGCGCACTGACCGATCCCTTCGAAACCGTGCACATGGGCATCACCGCAGAGAACATCGCGGAGCAATGGAAAATCACCCGCGAGCAACAGGACGAGTTCGCAGTCGAAAGCCACCGGCGCGCCGCGAATGCAATCGAAAAAGGTCACTTCAAGGAACAGATCGTTCCTGTGGAGTTGAAAACGCGCAAAGGCACCATCGTCTTCGACAAGGATGAGCACGTGCGCGGCGACGTGACAATCGAGGGGATGGCGAAGCTCCGTGCCGTCTTCAAAAAGGAAGGCAGCGTCACGGCAGGCAACGCATCGGGCATCAACGATGGGGCGGCCGCGGTGGTGCTGATGGAGAAAGGTGCCGCCGAAAGCGCCGGTCTCAAGCCCATGGCGCGCCTCGTGTCCTACGGGCTTGCTGGCGTAGATCCGAAGATCATGGGGATCGGCCCCGTACCTGCCGTGACGCGCGCGCTCGAAAAAGCAGGACTCACGGTCGACGACATGGACGTTATCGAATCGAACGAGGCATTCGCGGCTCAGGCGCTTGCGGTCTCATGCGACCTGAAATTCGACCTCAGGAAAACCAATCCCAACGGCGGCGCCGTCGGGCTGGGTCACCCGATCGGTGCGACCGGTGCAGTGCTGACCGTGAAAGCGCTGTACGAGCTGCAACGCATCGGTGGCCGCTATGCGCTGGTGACGATGTGCATCGGTGGCGGACAGGGGATTGCCGCCGTGTTCGAACGAATTTAAAAATTCGTTCGAACGCGACGGCAACCCCCGGCGGTAAACGTACAGAGGAAAACCGATTGTTTTCCTCCGTACCTCCTTTCCTTCGGCTCGCTGGCGGTCGCTCCGCTGCCCTAAATCAGCTTTGTGGCACGCCGCGGCCGCGCGCAAGCTCAAGCTTCGACAGGCAGTAGTGCGTGAACGCCAGTCCCGCAAAGACCGGTGCGGCGAGGTTCAGGAGCGGGACGTAGTAGAGCGGCGCCAGCATGAGGCCGAGTCCGAAGAGCCCGCCCCGATTGCGCTTCACGAGCTCGGCGAATTCGTCGCGGCTGGCATGCTCCGCAAGCGCGTCGTAGCGGAAGAGCCGCTGGTTCAGATACGCGGAGTTAAGCACGGGGACGAGGATCGCCCCGATACCGGTGAGCCATAGCGGCAGGGTCACAAGCCACAGCAGCGCGAAAACTGCCACGGCTGCAAGCGCATTGCCGACGCTGCCCGCCATCGTGCCGCCGCTCTGCCTTGCAAGCGTCGGGTAGCTGCGGCTCGCCACCGAGACGACGACCGGCATTGCGATGAGCTCGGTCACGAGTACTGCGGTAATCAGCGTCGCCGGAATCAGCAGGACGACGACGAGCATCACGCCAACGCTCTCCACGAACCACTTGCCGCCATGGTCGATGATCCACCGCGCGAGTACAGTGCCTTCGATGAGCATCCTGAAGGCGGATGTCCACACGTCCCAGAAGAAAAACGCGAGCGCGCACCAGAGAACGATCGAGCCCAGCATCGGAACCACGAGCACCGTAAGCACGCGAGGCTGCGCGAGATCGCGCAGTGCACTGCCGAGCGCATTGAACAGTCTAGAGCCTGTCATGGACTTTAGCGTGCGCGACGTTGAGGCACCGCGCCATTCTAACGACCCCGCGAATGCCTTCGCGGTAAAATCGAGCCCTGTTCCGGCCCTCCCGCGCTCCAAGTCGTATGGCATCTCACCTCACCCGCTCTCCTCAGTGGCAGGCACTCGCTGACCATCGGCGCAAAGCCGCCCTCGATCTGCGCGATCTCTTCGCTGCGGACGCGCAACGTTTCGATCGGTATTCGATCGCAGAATCGGGGATTCTCCTCGACTATTCGAAGCACTGGCTGAGCGGCGAAACTGTGCGCCTGCTGCTCGCGCTTGCGGAATCGCGCGACCTGCCCAACTGGATCAGCCGGCTCATGTCGGGCGAACGCATCAACGTCACGGAGAATCGCCCCGCGCTGCACACTGCGCTTCGCTCAGCGACGCCTGTGCAGCTCGATGGTCACGACGTTACAGCGGACGTGAGACGCGTGCGCGCGCAGATGCGCGGTTTTTGCGATGCGGTGCGAGGCGCGGCGATAAAAGGCGCCACCGGGCGCACCATCACCGACGTCGTGAACATTGGTATCGGAGGCTCTGATCTCGGCCCGGCACTCGCAGCGGAAGCGCTTGCGCCATATGCCGCGCGCACCCCTGCAGTCCATTTCATGTCGAACATCGATGGCGCGCACGTCCAGTCGCTCCTGGAAAAGCTCGATCCCGACACCACCCTCGTAATCGTAGCTTCGAAGACTTTTACGACGCAGGAGACGATGACGAACGCGAGAAGCGCGCATGCGTGGTTGTCGCGTACCGTTGGCGCGGAAGCCGGCAGGCACTTTGCCGCTGTCACCGCCAACGCGAAAGCGGCTCGCGACTTCGGAATCCTGCCCGAACGCATCTTCGAATTCTGGGACTGGGTCGGCGGCCGCTATTCCCTGTGGTCGGCCGTTGGGCTGCCCATCGCTGTCGCTGTGGGAATGGATGCTTACGAAGCAATGTGCGAAGGCGCACGCACGATGGACGAGCACTTCGCAACGGCACCGCTCGAGCACAACATGCCGGTCGTCATGGCATTGCTTGGCGTCTGGTACGCGGATTTCTGCGGCGCCGGCGCGCACGCGGTGCTGCCCTATGACATGCGTCTCAAGCGCTTTCCCGATTATCTTCAGCAGCTCGAGATGGAAAGCAACGGCAAGCGTGTAACGCGCGATGGTGACACGGTCGACTACGCGACCTGTCCGGTGGTATGGGGCGCACCCGGCACGAACGGACAACACGCGTTTTTTCAAATGCTCCACCAGGGTACGCAGGTCGTTCCCGCAGACTTCATCGCCTGCTGTCGACCGCATCACGCCCTTCCGGAGCATCACGCCATTTTGCTTGCGAACTGCTGCGCGCAGACTGAAGCGCTCATGCAGGGGAAAACCGAAGCGGAAGCTCGCACCGAGCTCGAGCGCGACAAGCTGAATCCGCAGGAACTCGAGCGACTGCTGCCGCACAAGGTCTTCCCCGGCAACCGGCCCAGCTCGACGCTGCTGCTGGATGCCCTGACACCGCGAACGCTCGGCGCGCTCATCGCGCTGTACGAGCACAAGGTTTTCGCGCAGAGCGTGATCTGGGGCATCAATGCTTTCGATCAGTGGGGCGTGGAGCTGGGGAAGAGCCTTGCCGATCGCATCCTCCCGGAACTTCGCGCGCCCGGGGTCGTGGCGGCACACGACAGCTCCACTAACGGCATCCTCAACCACATCAAATCGAAACAGGAGTCACGATGAACGATGAAGCGCTCAACATGAGCATTCGCAAGTTCCTGAAGACAGTCGGCGTCAACTCGCAGCTTGCGATCGAGAAAGCGGTACGTCAGGCGCTCGAAGACGGCAAGCTCAAGGGCAACGAGTCTTTGCCGGTAGAGATGACGCTCGTGCTGGGGCAACTCTCGCTCAACATAAAATTCGACGGCGAGCTGCGCCTGGAGTGAGGGTGCGCTAGCGCACCGCGCACTCCGTTCGGCAGTAAACGAACAGGGGAAACCAAGGTTCCCCCCGTTACCCCCTTCCTTCGGTGCTCGCGGGGCCAGAAGACTGATCCTCTTTCGGGGGAGGTCGGGATCGGGGTGGGGCAGTAGCGGGGGGGTTACCGCTCGCCGCAGCCGGTCTGAGGATGAGCTCGTCGCCTCTCTGGATAATTTCCAGCCTCCGCAGGAAATTCATACCGAGGAGCACGATGTCGGGGTGCAGTCCATCCGCGATGATGGCGCTTACGTCTTTTGCTTCGATCGTAGCAAGCCGCACTGTGTCGAGCCGTGTGCTGTATCCCCGCGACGGACCGGCAGCCGTCAATAGATCGACCGGCATGCCGCGCTTCAGGTTGAGCCGATCCGCAAGGCCTTTGGGTATCGCAATCTGCGTAGCACCCGTATCCACCATGAATTGCACCGCTTCGCCGTTGATCGTCCCGCCAGCTATGAAGTGTCCGGCCCGGGCGCGCTTCAACACGACCTCTCCGGTCGCAGTAACGTTGGGGGCCCGGTTAGGGTTCGACTCGCGGTCCTGCCAGTCGTGAATGAACCAGGTGATGACGCCGATCGCCATCAGCCAGCCAATCATCTGCATGACCATTCCGCCGCGGGCCGACCCGATGCGCAGAGCGCGCGCCCTCAAAGCTTGAGGAAGTGTTCGCGGTAGTACCTGAGCTCGTCGATCGATTCGTAAATGTCGGCGAGGGCTTCGTGCTTTCCGTGCTTGGTAAGCCCGGCCATGATCTGCGGCTTCCAACGTCGCGCGAGCTCTTTCAGCGTGCTCACGTCGAGATTGCGATAAAGGAAATACGCTTCGAGGAGCGGGAGGTATCGCGTCATGAAACGCCGGTCCTGATGAACCGAATTACCACACATCGGCGAAACACCCGGCGGGACGTGCTGCAACAGGAAATCGACCATTTGCTCATCGGCCTGGGACTCTGTGAGTGTGGCCGCTTTGACGCGTTCAACGAGGCCCGACTTGGTGTGAGTTGAAGTGTTCCAGTCATCCATCGCCGCCAGAACCTGATCGCTCTGATGTATGACGAGCACGGGCGCTTCCGCCACGGTGTTCAGGTCGCCATCGGTCACCACGATCGCGACCTCGATGACGCGCTCGATTTCCGGGTCGAGCCCGCTCATCTCCATGTCGATCCAGATGAGGCGCGAAGGGTCTTGTGCCATAATGGTTTAGCCTCGTTGGCCCGTATTTTGTCACAAGTTCAGGTCGCCTCCAGCGTGAACACCTTCGGTCTCGTTTTTGTCCTCGTGCTGGCGCTCGCCACCGCCCTGCGCTTCTGGCTCGGCATGCGCCATATCGGCTACGTCCAGGCGCACCGGGACAGTGTTCCAGAGCAGTTCTCGAGTGAGGTTACGCTCGAAGCCCACCGCCGCGCCGCGGACTACACGAGCGCAAAAACGAAGCTCGCGCTCGCGGCCCTCGCCGTCGACAGTGCACTCGTCGTATGGCTTACGTTCGGCGGCGGCGTGCAGCTTTTCTATGACATGGCAGCAGCATGGTTCGAAAGCGAGCTCGCTCGCGGACTTGCGCTGATCGCCCTCCTCTCGATCGTGACGACGCTCGTCGAGCTTCCCCTCGGCGTCTACCGCACCTTCCGGCTCGAAGAGCGCTTCGGTTTCAACAAGATGACCCCGCGTCTTTACTGGATCGACTTCGCGAAGAACGCCGCTCTCGCAGCTGCCTTCGGCATTCCGCTTGCGGCGTGCGTGCTCTGGCTCATGCAGGCTGCGGGCACTTACTGGTGGTTGTATGCGTGGGTGGTATGGGTCGTCTTCAATCTTTTCATGCTCGCGATCTACCCGACGCTCATTGCGCCGCTCTTCAACCGCTTTTCACCGATGCAGGACCCGGAGCTTCGCGAGCGGGTTGAAAGGCTGTTGACGCGCTGCGGCTTCAGGGTGAAGGGTCTCATGGTGATGGACGGCTCGCGCCGCAGCAGCCACGGCAACGCGTACTTCACCGGGTTCGGCAACTCCAAGCGGATCGTGTTTTTCGACACGCTTCTCACGCGATTGACGCCGCCCGAAGTGGAGGCCGTGCTCGCGCACGAGCTGGGGCATTTTCGCCTGCGTCACGTAATAAAACGCATCGTATGGATATTTGCCGCAAGCCTCGCGTTTCTATGGGTGCTCGATTTCGCGATGCACCGGGACTGGTTCTATGCGGGTCTCAACGTCGATGCTCGCGCGACCGCCGTGGCGCTGGTGCTGTTTTTTCTGATACTTCCGAGTTTTACTTTTCTTTTTCAGCCGCTGCTCTCGAGCTATTCGCGAAAGCACGAGTTCGAAGCCGACCGCTACGCCGCACAGCACGCGTCGGCACGCGACCTCGTCTCGGCGCTCGTAAAACTCTACAAGGACAACGCGTCGACGCTCACGCCGGACCCGGTCCACTCCGCGTTCTATGATTCGCACCCTCCGGCACTCATCCGCATAGCGCGGCTCGAGCAGGCACCTTCGTGAGCAGCCTCGTTGGCGGGAAGTGCAAGCCGTGTGAAGGTGGCGTGGATGCGCTGAAGACCGCTGAAGTCGAAACATTCCTGAAGCAGCTGAAGGGATGGACGCTGGCAGATGGATCCATCACCAAGAACTACGCGTTCGGCAACTATCACGAGACGATGGCTTTCGTGAACGCCACCGCCTGGATTTCGCACCGTGAAGATCATCATCCCGATCTGAAAGTCACTTACAACAGCTGCCGCGTTTCTTACATCACCCACGCTATCGGCGGCCTGAGCCAAAACGACTTCATCTGCGCAGCCAAGTTGGATGCGCTCTTCGATCTTTGAACGCATCAGTTTTGTGCCACGAGGCACGATGGGCTGTTTGAGTTTTAGCGGGGGGTGTCTCTGATGGCGCGTGCGGCGCGCCACGATGCTCCGGTTGAAACAGGCCTTGTGGTTGCCGCGTATGGGCGGCGCTACCGCGTCGAGCTACAAGGTGGACGCGAAATCGATTGCGTCACGCGCGGAAGAAAGAGTGATGTCGCGTGCGGCGATTCTGTGCGCACCGCCGCGACGAGCAGCGGGGAAGGTGTCATCGAAGGCGTAGAGCCGCGAAAAACGCTCTTTTATCGATCCGATGCACGGAGGCAGAAACTTCTCGCCGCTAACGTGACTCAGATCATCGTCGTCGTCGCAGCACAACCCGCGTGGAGCGACGATCTCGTGAGCCGCTGTCTCGTCGGCGCCGAGCACGCTGGAATCGCAGCGCTGATCGCGCTCAACAAGGCCGATCTCCCTGAAGCCGCGGCGGCATCGAGCATGCTCGACCTCTATCGCAGCCTGAGCTACGAAGTCGTGACACTGAGTGCGAAACTAGACCTTGCGCCGCTTGTCCAACAACTCGAAGGGCACGTTACAGTTCTCGTCGGCCAGTCAGGCATGGGCAAATCGACTATCATCAATGGGCTCGTTCCGCACGCCTCAGCGCGTGTAGCGGAGATTTCCACCGCCCTTGGCACCGGTAAGCATACGACCACCCACGCCGAGCTCTATCACGTCAGGCAAGGCGCTGACATCATCGACTCTCCGGGCCTTCAGGAATTCGGCCTCAATCATCTGTCGGCACAGGACGCGGCGCATGCTTTCATCGAATTCCGGGAGTATCTGGGTCACTGCCGATTTCGTGATTGCCTGCACATGCAGGAGCCCGGCTGTGGAATCAAGGATGCCGCCGAAAGCGGCAGACTGAGCGAGCGGCGGTTCACGTCGTATAAGCGGCTTGCCGCCGAGCTCGCGCGGAAGACCGACTGGAAATAGGCGCATGGACTTCGATCCGCTATTCCTCTCGCGCATCCAGTTCGCCTTTCTGATCGCATTTCATTTCCTGCTGCCGGCCTTCACGATCGGCCTTGCATCGTACATCGCGGTTCTCGAGGGGATTTATCTCGCGACGGGGCGGGAAGTGTTCTTACGCGTCTCCGCATTCTGGATCCGCATCTTTGCTGTCAGTTTCGGGATGGGCGTGGTCTCCGGAATCGTCATGCCGTTTCAGTTCGGCACGAACTGGAGCCGATACTCGGAGGCGACGGCCGCAGTCATCGCACCGCTGATGGGCTATGAGGCACTCACCGCTTTCTTCCTGGAGGCCGCGTTTCTGGGCGTGCTGCTATTCGGCCGGAAGCTGGTGCCGCAATGGGTGCACTTCGCTTCAGCCGTGATCGTGGCGTTCGGCACACTGTTCTCCGCCTTCTGGATTCTTGCGGCGAACAGCTGGATGCACACGCCCGCGGGGTTCGAGCTGATCGACGGCAAGTTCATTCCGACGAGCTGGATGGAAGTGATCTTCAACCCATCATTCCCGTATCGCTTCATGCATACTGTTATCGCGGTGTACCTCACGACCGCTTTTACGGTGACGGGCGTGGCCGCGTGGTTTCTGCGGCGCGGACGCCATGTCCCGGAGTCGCGCGTCATGATTACGATGGGCGTTCTCCTCGCGTCACTGCTCGTGCCGCTGCAGGCGCTGCTTGGAGACTTGCACGGCGTCAATACACTCAAGTACCAACCGCAGAAGATCGCAGCGATCGAAGGCATCTGGGAAAGCGGCAAAGGACAGGCGGCAGTCATCTTCGCCATTCCCGACGAAGCCAATGAAGTAAACCGCGCCGAGATTTCGATTCCGAAGCTTGCGAGCTATTACCTCACGCACGATTGGGACGGTCACATCGAAGGGCTCAAGGGCTTTCCGAAGGGTGACCGCCCTCCGGTGACGCCGGTTTTTTTCAGCTTCAGGGTGATGATCGGCATGTGGATGATCATGCTCGCGCTGACGATATGGGCGTGGGTGCTCGCCTGGCGTGGGCGCCTCTACACTTCGCGCCTTTATCTTCGCGCCGTGAATTGGGCGATACCGGTGGGTTACGTGGCGGTGACCGCGGGCTGGTTTACAACTGAAGTCGGACGCCAGCCGTGGGTGGTCTACGGGCTTATGCGCACTGCCGACGGCGTCACTCCCTCTATCAGCGGCGGCAACGTGCTCACATCGCTCGTTCTCTATGTGGTCGTCTACGCGCTCATCTTCGGCTCCGGCGTGTATTACCTCGTGAGGCTTGTGAATCGTGGCGTACCGAAAGATCTGCCCGAGCCGCGGATGGACAAGCGGGCTGCGCGTCCGCTCTCCGCCGCTACCGGAAGCGAGTGATGTCACTCGATCTCGTCCCCATCTGGACCGTCATACTGGCGCTGAGTGTGTTCATGTACGTGCTTCTCGACGGCTTCGATCTTGGCGTGGGGATCCTCTTTCCGTTCGCGCCGGACGACGCAGCACGCGATGCGATGATGTCTTCGGTGGCACCGGTCTGGGACGGCAACGAAACCTGGCTCGTACTGGGCGGCATCGGAATCTTTGCGGCTTTTCCAAAAGCTTTCACGATCATCTTTCCCGCACTGTATTTTCCGATTCTCGGGATGCTTCTGGGCCTTGTCTTTCGAGGCGTCGCATTCGAATTCAGGCCCACGGCAACGGCGGGAAGCCGGCACTGGGATCGGGCGTTTTTTGGCGGATCGCTCGTTGCCACTTTTGCCCAGGGCTGCGTGCTCGGGCAGTTCGTACTGGGATTTCGCGTGACCGGGACACAGTTCACAGGGTCCGCGTTCGACTGGCTCCATCCTTTCGTTCTCGCGGTGGGTGTGGGGCTCGTCTTCGGCTATGTGCTGCTCGGATCGACCTGGATCGTGATGAAAACCGAAGGCAAGCTCCGCGAGTGGGGACAGCGCGTGGCGCGCGTGGGGCTCTGCGGCGTCGTCGCATTCATCGCGATGGTCAGCGTGTGGACGCCGCTGCTGCAGGAGCGCATCGCCGAGCGCTGGTTCTCATGGCCCAACATCCTGTGGTTTGCCCCGGTGCCCGTCGTCACCGCATTGCTCGTGGTGGGCCTCTGGCGCGCGCTCGCTCGCGGGCGCGACGTGGCGCCGTTCATCTACGCGATGGGGCTCTTCGCGATGTGCTATCTGGGACTGGCCGTGAGTCTTTTCCCTTATATCGTTCCGCACGCGCTGACCCTGTGGGATGCTGCCGGCGCGCCCCAGGCGCAGGCATTTCTACTCGTCGGCACGCTCTTCCTGCTGCCGGTGATCTTCACCTATACCGCATGGTCGTACTGGGTGTTCCGCGGCAAAGTTCGCGCGGACGCGGGATATCACTAGCCGCGGCAGCCTCGGCTCGGCCGCGGCAGGACTGCGAGCGGGCGACGAAACGCCCGCAGCCGCGGCTCGGCAAACGAACAGAGGGAAACCGCGTGGTTTCCCTCCGTGACCGCCCATCCTGCTGGAGATCCACAATCGCTTCGGATACTGACGCGTTCAACCCAGCGAGTGGGCGACGGTTACGACGAAAACCAGGAACATCCAGAGAACGAGCGCACGCCAGATGAGGCCGATCGCGCTCTGCATGTAATCGACGTCAGCTTCATCACCGAGCCCAAGCTCGGGGCGAAGGACAACGCTGCCACTATGATGAAGCGCATTCCCGAGCCGAACCCCGAGCGCGCCGCCTCCGCTTGCGAGCAGAACTCCCTGTGAAGCGCCGTCCCACGCACGTGCCTGGGTGCGCCAGCAGTACACGGCGTCCTCGAAGTTACCGACTACAGCGAAGCTCGCAGCTGTAACTCGCGAGGGCACCCAGTCATAAAAAAAGAAAAAGCGCCGCGCGAATACGCCGAACTCACCCGCCTCCGGATCATCTCGCGCGCCCCAGGAGTCGGCGAGCATCGCGCTGAGGCGGTAAAGAACTGCGCCGGCAGGGCCGAAGACGATAAATGCCGCGATCGGGCCAAAGACATATCGATGCGAGCCAGCGAGCGCGAGCTCGATCGAGAGGCGCGCGACTTCCGCAGACGTCAGCTCATCGGCAGGTGCACCGCGCCAGCGGGCCAGATACTCGCGCGATGCAGCAATATCGGTTTCGCGCAGGGCATGGGCGATTTCCCTGAAGTGGTGGCTGAACTGCCTGAAGCCCATCGTGAGATAAAGGACAGCCATGCTCCACACCCATGCGAGGATCGGACTCACCGCATCGAGTAAGTGATACACGATGACCGTGAGGAGCACGATGGGCAGTACGGCAAGCGTCCACGCGAGAACGCCGTGGTAAAAATGCCCTGCGTTGAGCTGACCTTCGATCCTGGCCGCGTAACGGTCAAACGCGGAGTAGATCGGGTTGCCGTGTCGCAATGGCCACGTTTGCTCGATCAGCAGCGACACGAGTAGGGCCAGGAATTTCAAGCGCGGGACGTAACCTTGATCTGGGCTTCAGCGGTAGCGCACGTCGATGATGTGCACTTCCCCTTCGCCCGCGGGTCGTTGCCACAAAATCGTGTCGCCTGCTTTCGCGCCGATCAGCGCGCGCGCAAGCGGTGAGGCCCAGCTGATTTTTCCTGCTGTGACATCGGCTTCGTCGTCTCCGACGATCCAGAATTCCTGCTCGCCACCTTCGTCGTCTTCGATCTTTACGATTGCTCCGAAGTGGATACGTTCGCGGGGCTGGTTCGCGGTGTCGACGAGCGTGGCGCGCTCGAGCTGAGAGCGGAAATAACGCAAATCGCGCTCGATTTCGCGCAGCTTGTGCTTGGCAATCGAGTCTTCGTTCGACTCCGGCTTCAGCCGCTCGTGCAGCTCGGTGAGCTCGCGCACGCGGGATTGCAGAAGTGCCAGCCCGTTTGAGGTTACGTAGTTCACGTGCGACGGCAGCGGCCGCTCCGGCAGCTCGCCTGCCGCGTGATCGTCGTCGCTTTCCTTGACGAATGCCCTGCTCATGGTCGGTCCGTTATACCGGCGTAGACACGGTGTTGCAACAAAGTGGATCAGCCTTGAAACAAGGTGGGCTCATGCGTTCAGCATCCGGGCCAAGCTGTACAGCATCCCGGCTGTCGCCCCCCATACGTACCGTCCTTCGTACGGCACTGCCATGTAATGCCTGTGACGCCCACGAAATCGGTATTCGCGCCGCTGGTAGCGAAGCGGGTCGAGAAAATGCGAGAGCGGCGCTTCGAACGCGGCCGCCACCTCGAATGCGTCCAGCGTAAGCTCGAATGGCGGCTCGACCCAGCCGACGACGGGCGTGATGCGAAAGCCTGAAGGTATTTCGTACTCCGGCAGCCGTCCAAGCAGCCGCACGTGTTCGCGTGCGAGACCGATCTCTTCCTCGGTCTCGCGAAGCGCCGTCTCCTCGCGAGTTGCGTCGGCGCTCTCGACGCGCCCGCCGGGGAAGCTGATTTGTCCCGCGTGATCCGAAAGGTGTGCCGTGCGTTGAGTGAGGAGAACCTGCAGCCCCTGCGGCCGCCGCACCAGCGGGACCATAACCGCCGCGTCCGTCACGCGCGCGCCCGCCGGCACCGATGCCACGTGCAAGTCATCTGCATCCGGCGGGGGCGCTTTGCGGCTCAGTCGCTCCGCTATCCATTCCGGGGTCACGATCGATTCGACGCCGTGGCGTCGTGCTGACGCACGCCCGATTGCCCCAATGCGTGAGCAATGAGCGCAACGACCGCACCCACATGCAGCACGCCGCCGCTTATGACGCGCGCGGTGATCCCGCCGAGGTCCCGCATCGCGCGAGCACCTCCGGGGCCGAGGCTCGCGTCCATTTTCCGGCACGGCTCGCACGTGCCGGTCCCCTCCAGCACGACATCTCCGATGCTGAAGATCCGATCCTTACACGCGAGGACGTCGATTCCCGACACAGCCAGGTTGCGGCGCGTCTCGCGTGCCTCCACCCGCCAGGTGTCGACCCGTTTCGCGATCTCTGCAAGGTGCTCGAACTGGATAAGCGTGACCTGCCTTCGCCCGGCTGTACGCCTTGAATAGTAATCGCCGGTGATCCCGCGCCCGGCTCGTGCGTAAGCTTCCGGTGCTTCGACGATCGGCCCGCGCGGGTGCGAACGCACGCCGATCCACTCGAGCCGGCCCACCTCCGCCCGCTTCACCACGGAATCGGCTGGCGGTCCCTGAAGAATCCGCCGCTTGGCCCGTCGTCGGGAAGCATCGCCAGCCACAGTGCGGTGTCTGCACCTTCCTCGGGTGTGCGCGGGGCGCTGTCACCGCCCATCCCGGTGCGCACCCAGCCGGGGCACAGCGAGTTCACGAGAATGTTGCTGCCGCAAAACTCCGCGGCGAGGATCCGCGTAAGTGCGTTCAGCGCAGTTTTCGAAACGCGATACGCAGGCGCGCCTGTGCCCATTTCGGAGAGCTGTCCCTGTCCGCTGGAGACGTTCACGATTCGACCGTAGCGATTGGCCTTCATGAGTGGAATGACCGCCTGCGCGAGCTGAAGAGGCCCATACAGATTCGTTTCGAGCGTATCGCGGTAGGTATCGAGCTTGGAATCGATGAAACGCGAACCGCGCGGGTCGTTCAGAACGCCGGCGTTATTCACGAGCACGTCAATGCGGCCGCGCCGCTCCGCAACGGCGGCAACACAGGCGCGTATGCTGCGGCAGCTCGCAACGTCCAGCCGGTGAAACTCGACTGGCAAACCTTCGTCCTGCAACGTCTTGGCGGCGGCCTTGCCTTTGGTAGCCTCGCGGGCGGCGAGCACCACATTCACGCCCTGCGCCGCAAGCTGCCGACAGATTTCAAAGCCGATTCCACGGTTGCCGCCGGTCACGAGGGCAATTCGTGCGGCGTCGGCCATCGTCTACGCTTCCCCGTCACCTGCGCGTGGCGCAGGGTGAGTAATCTTGATGCCGACCATGTCCTCGGGCTTCACCCACGCGTCGAACTGTTCGGGCGTAAGGTGCCCCAGCGCAACCGCGGATTCTTTGAGCGTCGTGCCGTTCTTGTGCGCAGTCTTGGCGATGGCTGCCGCTTTCTCATAGCCGATATGCGGGTTGAGCGCAGTAACGAGCATGAGAGATTCGCGCATGAGCTGCTCGATGCGTTCGCGGTTGGGTTCGATGCCGACCGCGCAGAATTCATTGAAGTTTTCGCTCGCGTGCGTCAGCAAATGCGCGCTGTGAAGAAAATTGCGTATCACCATCGGCCTGAAAACGTTGAGCTCGAAATTACCCATCGAGCCGCCGACGTTGATCGCCACGTCGTTGCCGAAGACCTGGCAGCACACCATAGTCATCGATTCGGACTGCGTCGGATTTACTTTGCCTGGCATGATTGAGCTGCCGGGCTCGTTCTCCGGGATGCTGAGCTCGCCCAACCCTGATCGTGGGCCGCTCGCCAGCCAGCGTATGTCGTTGGCAATCTTCATGAGCGATGCTGCCAGCGTTTTCAGGGCGCCATGAGCATGGACGACTGCGTCGCAGGACCCGAGGGCCTCGAACTTGTTCGGCGCCGTTACGAAGGGCAGGCGCGTGAGGCGCGCAAGCTCCGCAGCGACTTTCACGGCAAACTCGGGATGCGCATTGAGCCCGGTACCCACTGCGGTCCCGCCGAGCGCGAGCTCCGAGAGATGAGGCAACGCACCGTTCAGATGCTTCAAGCCGTTGTCGAGCTGCGCCACGTAGCCCGAAAATTCCTGCCCGAGCGTAAGGGGTGTCGCATCCTGCAGGTGAGTTCGGCCGATCTTCACGATGTTCATGAACTCTCGCGCCTTGGCGTCGAGAGTGTCGCGGAGTTTTTTTATTGCAGGCTTGAGGCTGCTTTCTACCGCCATGACAGCGGCAACGTGCATCGCCGTGGGAAACGTGTCGTTCGACGATTGCCCTTTGTTGACGTCGTCGTTCGGATGCACCAGGCGTTGCTCGCCGCGCTCGCCGCCCATGAGCTCTGAAGCGCGGTTGCCAAGCACCTCGTTCACGTTCATGTTCGTCTGCGTTCCTGAACCGGTCTGCCACACGACGAGCGGAAAATGCTCGTCAAGCGTTCCGGAAAGTGCCTCATCGGCTGCAGCAATAATTGCGCCCCCCTTTTTCGCATCGAGGGCGTTGAGGTCCATGTTCACTTTGGCGGCTGCTTTCTTCACGAGCACCTGGGCTCGTACCACGTCGAGGGGCATCGTCTCGCCCGGGAAGTGGAAGTGATGAAGGCTCCGCTGGGTTTGCGCACCCCACAACTTGTCGTTGGGGACTTCGATATCCCCCATGGTGTCGTGCTCTGTTCTTACGTCTTTGGCCATTTTATTTCCGTGCTGCTGACTGATGACTACGAAACCTTCTTCTGATCTCCTCGCGATGCAATCGAGTCCGCGATCGTGACGGCGGTGACGTTGACAATGCGCCGGACAGTCGCCGAAGGCGTCACGATGTGCGCGGACTTGGCCGCGCCCAGTAAAATCGGCCCGATCGTGATGCCGTCGCCCGCAGCCGCTTTCAGAAGATTGAAGGCGATGTTCGCCGCGTCGAGGTTTGGCATCACGAGCAGGTTGGCTTCGCCTTTCAGTCGTGAGCCCGGATAAACGCGGTTGCGAATACTTTCGGAGATCGCCATGTCGCCCTGCATCTCGCCGTCGCATTCGAGCTCTGGCGCGGCCTGAGCGATCAACTCGCGCGCAAGCCGCATCTTTACGGCTGTAGGACTGTCCGAGCCTCCGAAGCTCGAGTGCGAAAGCAGCGCCACCTTCGGCGTGAGGCCGAAGCGTCGTATTTCTTCCGCCGCCAAAACGGTGCTCTCGGCGATGACGTCAGCCGTCGGATCGAAATTCACGTAGGTGTCGCAGATGAAAACCGTGCGTTTCGGCAGCAGCAGCATGTTCATCGCCGCGAAGTGATTCACGCCGGGGCGTTTACCGATGACGCTGTCGATGATGCGCAGGTGTTTCTTGTAATAACCGAGGATACCGCACAGCATCGCGTCAGCGTCGCCCATATGGACCAGCATCGCGCCGATGAGGCTCGGCTCGCTGCGCATATCGAGCTTCGCGATCTCCGGGGTAACGCCGCGCCGCGCGCCGAGCCGGTGATATTCGTTCCAGTACTCACGGTAACGCGGATCCTGATGCGGATCGACGAGGTCGAAATCGAGATCACGTTTAAGGCGCAATCCGAGGCGTTCGATGCGGGTCTCGATCACTTCCGGACGTCCGATCAGAATCGGCCTTGCGATGCGCTCGTCGACCACGACCTGCGCAGCGCGGAGAATGCGCTCCTCCTCGCCTTCAGCATATACGATACGGCGTGAAACCTGTTTCGCCATATCGAATACCGGCTTCATCACGAAGCCCGAGTGATATACGAACTCGTTCAGCCGATCGCGATAGGCCTCGAGATCGGCGATCGGTCGCGTGGCGACACCGCTTTCCATCGCGGCCTTTGCAACCTCAGGCGCGATCTTCGCGATCAGCCGCGGATCGAAGGGACGCGGGATCAGGTACTCCGGACCGAACGCAAGATCCTGCTCGCCGTAAGCGAGCGCGACGATATCCGATTGCTCGGCCTGAGCAAGCTCGGCGATCGCGCGAACGGCGGCAAGCTCCATCGGGCGGTTGATCGTCGTCGCGCCAACATCGAGGGCGCCGCGAAATACGAACGGGAAGCAAAGAACGTTATTGACCTGATTCGGATAGTCGGAGCGGCCGGTTGCGATCACCGCATCCGGCTTCGCCTGGCGCGCGAGCTCGGGCAGGATTTCAGGCTCCGGATTCGCGAGCGCAAGAATAAGCGGGCGATCGGCCATGCGCTTCACCATATCCGCCTTCAGCACTCCTCCTGCGGAAAGGCCAAGAAAAACGTCTGCGCCGTCCATGACGTCGCCAAGGGTCCGTGCCTTCGTTTCGACAGCGTACTGGGCCTTCTCGGGATCCATCTGCTCGACGCGCCCTTTGTAGACGACGCCGACGATGTCGGTGACTACGATGTTCTCGCGGCGCATACCCATGGCGACGAGGAGTTCCAGACACGCAAGGGCCGCGGCGCCCGCGCCTGAAACGACGAGTTTCACCTCGCTCAGCTTCTTGTCGACGACTTTGAGTCCGTTGCAGATGGCGGCGCCAACGATGATCGCAGTTCCATGCTGATCGTCGTGAAATACCGGGATCTTCAGGCGCTCGCGAAGCTTCCGCTCGACATAAAAGCACTCGGGCGCCTTGATGTCTTCGAGATTGATGCCGCCGAAGGTCGGTTCAAGGGCAGCGATGATGTCGACGAGCTTCTCCGGGTCGCGCTCGTCGATCTCGATATCGAATACGTCCACGCCGGCAAACTTCTTGAAAAGCACCGCCTTGCCTTCCATCACGGGCTTCGCCGCAAGGGGGCCTATGGCACCCAGCCCCAGCACCGCGGTGCCGTTCGTGATTACGGCGACAAGGTTTCCGCGAGAGGTGAGATTTCGTGCTTCCGAAGGATCAGCCGCGATCGTTTCGCAGACAGACGCAACGCCGGGCGTGTACGCCAGCGCGAGATCGCGCTGGTTGATGAGGCCCTTCGTAGGAGTTACGGCGATCTTGCCCGGGGTAGGAAAACGATGGTACTCGTGTGCCGCCTTGCGCAGTTCTTCGTCCATGGGAATCTTGTGAAAGCCGAATGCGTGGCGAGCGGTGCCGCTCGCGCTGGTCAGTGGACGCCGCGCCGGCCCTTGAGTAGACGTGCATTATAGCGCAGCCCTTTTCAGGGCCCGTGCGCGTTGCGTCGCCAGTGACGAGTTAAACGCAGTCGTGTCGCGGTATCATGAGATCTACCCCGGTAAAGCGTCGTAAATGGCTGACCAATCCCCGAGCACTCGCGGCGAGTTGTATGCGGAGATAGAACCGTACAAGTCGGGCATGATCGCACTCGACCGGGTGCATGAGATGTACTGGGAAGAGAGCGGAAACCCGCGCGGGGTAGCGATGCTCTTTCTTCACGGCGGCCCCGGCGCCGGCTCTGCGCCAGCGCACCGGCGTTTTTTCGACCCGGAGCATTACCGTATCGTCATTTACGATCAGCGCGGTGCCGGACGGTCGCGGCCCCTTGGTGAGCTTGGGGACAACACGACGCCGATTCTGGTCGACGACATCGAACGTCTGCGGCGCCACCTCAACATCGAACGATGGCTCATCTTCGGAGGTTCATGGGGGAGTACGCTCGCGCTCGCATACGGTTGCGCGCATCCCGAGCGCTGCAGCGGCTTCATCCTGAGAGGGATCTTTCTTTGCCGTCCTGCCGAGATCGAATGGTTCCTTTACGGGCTCCGCAATCTCTTTCCCGAAGCGTGGAGCGCCTTCGCAGGCATGATCCCCGAGGCCGAGCGCAATGATCTGCTTTCAGCCTACTACCGGCGGCTCACGGACGCCGACCCGAAGATACACATGCCGGCAGCGCGCGCATGGAGCATCTACGAGGGGTCGTGCTCTACGCTGTTGCCGAGTGCGGAGACGGTCGCTTACTTTGCGAGCGATGCCGTGGCGCTCGGCCTTGCGCGCATCGAGGCACATTACTTTACGAACGGGATTTTCTTGCCGGAGAACGCACTGCTGCGAAACGTCAGCCGCTTGCGCAATATCCCGGCGGTAATCGTACAGGGCCGTTACGACGCGGTATGCCCGATCGTGACAGCTGACGATCTGCATCGCGAATGGCCGCAGGCTGGCTACATCGTGGTGCCGGACGCCGGGCATTCCGCCTGGGAGCCCGGGATCTGCTCGGAACTCGTCAAAGCGACCGAGCGCTTCAAGAACCGGGCTTAGATCCTGCGTTAAGCGCTTCGAGCGCAGCCTTCTGCATCTCCAGCGTTTTGATCGTCATCTGGACGAAACCGACGTTCATGGTGAGCCAGTTTTCGACGCTTTTCAGCTCGCGAATCTTGTTCTCGATCTCGCCGATGTCAGCCGTCGGTGTGAGCATGCCGGGGAGGGGGAACGACATCGGGTTCCACATCTTCTGCATGAACTCGAAAAGATCTTTCGGTAACGCCGCCTCAGCCATGATTCGCCGCTGCGCTTCAGGAAGCCCTGCGCTTGCGCAACACCTGCAGCAAACGCTCCTTTTCCGTCATGACTTTCCCGAAATAACCTTCCTGCTCGTCGCTCGCGGCGCCGGCATACATCTGCAGCGCGGAGTTGAGCTCGCCGGTGCGCGAGAGATACTCCTTTATGATCTGCGACCCGACCAGAATGTTCGTTTCAGGATCGAAGACGGCTTTCACGCCGCCGTGCTCGTGGAACTTGTCGGTGTGATAGCGCGGAATGATCTGCATCAGGCCTTTAGCGCCGGCTACGCTTTCAGCGATGGGGTTGAAGCGCGATTCAACCGCGATTACCGCGATGATGAGCAGCGGATCCACACCGATCTGATGGCCAGCGGCGTGCGCCATCGTGACCAGATCATGCGTGACTGTCTGCGACACCTTGTAGCGCTTGGCGAGAAATTGCGAGAGCGCCCGGTAGCGACTGTTTTCGGGACCGGCGGCCGCTGCTTCGACGGCCGGCGCGGCGACAGGCGCTGCGACTGCCACAGGTTCCGGCAAGGGCGAGGTCTCGACGAGGAGCGGCGCCGGCGTGTGCACACGCGCCGGAGGCTCGCCACGCTCCAGCAGCCAGGCGACGGCGCCCATGAGAAGTGCAAGCGCGAGGACGACAAAAGTGCTGTGTGCGGGCAAAGCAGTGCCCCGCGCATGGTTCAGAGGAGAGACGAGCTGCAGGGCTGATTTTGCGGACATGCAAAACCTCCTTGGAATGCGAGACCCGATTGCAGCCGCGATCGAGGTCAGCCTGTTACCTTACGGTAACTCTGGTTTTGAGAAGGGGGCTAAAACAGAAATGGTGCAATGCACCACACCCCGGATTATGCTTTGCTGCCGTCACCGCGTCAATCCAGTATCAGAACCGGCACGAGGCGTTACGCTAGAAACTACTTGAAAATCAACGAGCTACTGAGTTTTGTCCTCGTTGCGAGACGTTGAGTCGGGGGGATTGTAACCGTCCGGCGACAGTATGCAAAGCCTTCATTCCGGCCGTTACATCTCACTCGTTTTGGGTCGCCTTCCGCCCCTGCCAGGCGCGAAACGCGTCCTCGTAGCGCGCGAGCGCGTCCCAGTAGCGATCGTAAAACGCACGGGTCGCAACCGCTCTGGCAGCATTCGAGCGGATCGGGCGCTTGCGGGGGAAGCGGCTCCGGATCCTCGGCGGCGTATAGCGGCGCGCTCATGGCTGTCGAAACTCGAGCGGGACCGCTTCCTCAGGGAAGCGACGCCTGAATTCACCGAGCAGCGCTTTGGACTCAATGCCCCGACCTTCGCGCTGCAGGACCCGGATGCGCTCCAGCCAAACCCGCGCGGATTCACCTTCGAGCTCGCGCAGGTGGCGCTCTAATTCATGTGAGCGCAACTCAGATGGCGCGCCTGCATTCAGCTCCTGCATGCGCAGCGGCGGCTCGGCCCTCGACAGGGGGGCCGACCGTGCGGGCGCCGGCGGACTCGCTGCCCGTTCTTCTGCAACTCGACCGTCGGAACCGCGCCTCGCGGGCACACTGGAGGCGCCTGAGGAAGCCGCTGCGGGCGCACCCTGGAATGGGGCCCCGTCTGAACTGGCCGTCGTTCGCGCCGCAGGTGCGGCCAATTCGCCGGGCTTAGGCGTGTCCCGAATGGTGTGTTCTTCCGGTGGCTCCGGCCGAGCTGGGCGCGCGGGTGCGCTCGTCATCGGAACGCTATCCCTCTGGGCCGTGTCGCGCCTGGCCTCGCGCTTGAGTGGGGCCTGCGCCGCTACGGCCGGGTCCGGATGCGAAGGCAACGAAGGCGCCGGTATCGGTGCATCCTTGCGAGGCGGCGACGTCGGCGCGCGATCGGCCTGGCTCTCGAGTTGTGCCACGCGATCGCCGCCCTCATCCATCATCAGTGTAACGAGGCTGACCGAAACGAGGCCGATCGCGACGACCGCGAGAGGTATCTGCCAGGAGGTCCACCACGAACGCTCCACCGACCGACGCGCTGGCATGGCTTCACGCGCTGCGGCCCTCAACGCCCTGTCCAGCTCGGGTGGCGAATCCTCGCCCGCCGCTCCGCGATAGAGTTCCGTCAGGCGCGGGTCCTCGATATCGGAATCCCGGCCGATGGGCTTCAAAGCCATCCCTCCATCCCGTCCCTAAGCTTCGCGATGGCATAGCGCAGGCGGCTTTTGGCAGTCTCGCGCGCCACGCCTGTGGCTTCCGCGATCTCCTCGATGCTCATGCCGGCTTCGTGCTGCATTACGAACGCTTCCCGCTGTGCTTCGGGCAGCGCCTGCAGAAGCTCGAGGAGGTGCGCGGCGCGAGCCCGCGATGCATAGGCGACGTGCGGTTCGACGCCAGGCGGCGCTGCAAACTCGCGCGCCTCCGCCTCGTCGTCGAATGACACGAGCGCAGCCGGCGTTTTGCTGCGGTAATAGTCGATAAGCCGGTTATGCGCGATACGGTAGAGGTACGCCGCGAAACGCGCAGTAACGCGGTAACCGCTGCGGGCGCGAATAACGTTTGACCAGACATCCTGGAAAAGCTCTTCGGCGAGGCCCTTATCCCGGCACTGCCGCAGGAGAAAACGGAAAAGCGGCGCCTTATGGCGCCCGTAGAGCGTGTCGAACGCGCTGGCCTCGCCCTGGGCGTAGGCGAGCATGAGCGCTTCATCGCTGGCGGTTTCACCCTTAGGCATGACGGGCCTGCAGTATGCCCGCGCGCTACGGTGCGGTAAACGCCATCTGGAAACCAGTGAAACTGCAGATGCCATACACCTTCAACGTAACTGCGCGCGCGCCAGGGTTAAGCCATGTTGTAACCGCGCCAGCGGCGCGTTTATACTGGGTTTCAGGAGGCCGCGTATGCCCAGGTTCTCTCCCGCACAAATCCGCACGGTTGCGCTTGTAGGTCACGGTGCGGCCGGCAAGACGACGCTGGCTGAAGCGCTTCTGTACCGCGCCGGAGCGATCGCGGCGATGGGCAGCGTCGAAAAAGGCACCGCGGTCTGTGACTTCGACGCCCTGGAAAAAACCTATCAGCATTCGCTGAACGCCTCCGTCGTCCATCTCGACACGGCGGACACCCGCATCCACCTCATCGATACGCCGGGTCTTCCTGATTTCGTCGGGCGTGCCATCGGCGCGTTGCCGGCTGTGGAAACGGCAGCTGTCGTAATCAACGCGCAGAATGGCGTCGAGACGATCACGAGCCGGATGATGGAGTGGGCAGCGAAGCGAAATCTCTGCCGTATGATCATCGTGAACAAGATCGATGGGGAGAATGTCGATCTCCCGGCGCTCGTCTCGCAGATCCAGACAAGCTTCGGCAAGGAGTGCCTGCCGATCAACCTTCCTGCAGGGGGCGGACAGCGCGTCGTCGACTGCTTCTTCAATCCAGCGGGGGACGCGGATTTTTCTTCGGTTGCAGAAGCCCATCAAGCGCTGATAGATCAGGTCGTCGAAGTCGATGAAGAACTGATGGCGAGGTATCTCGAGCAGGGGGACGTGAGCCCGGCGGAGCTCCACGCGCCATTCGAGCAGGCGCTCCGCGAAGGTCACCTCGTACCGATCTGCTTCACATCCGCGCGTAACGGCGTGGGCATCGACGAGCTTCTGCAAGTGATCGTAAAGCTCATGCCGAATCCGACGGAAGGCAACCCGCAGCAGTTTCTCAGAGGCGAAGGCGAATCCGCGCAGGGCTTCGACGCGCGGCCGGACGCTGACAGGCATGTACTCGCGCATGTCTTCAAGGTGATGATCGATCCCTTCGTCGGCAAGGTCGGCGTTTTCCGGGTACACCAGGGAACGATACGGCGCGATACCCAGCTTTTCATCGGCAACGGTCGCAAACCGTTCAGAGTCGGTCATCCTTATATCCTTCAGGGTAAGGATTTCGTCGAAACCGAGCTGCTCGGTCCCGGGGATATCGGCGCCGTCGCGAAGGTCGACGATGTTCACTTCGACGCCGTGCTGCACGACTCGCACGACGAGGATCACATCCACCTGGCGCCTCTCGATTTTCCGACACCGATGCACAGCCTTGCAGTGGAGCCGAAGCGGCGCGGCGATGAGCAGCGCATCTCGGACGCGCTGCAAAAACTCATGGCCGAGGACCCGACGTTCAAAGTCACTCATAACGTGTCTTCCAACGAAACCGTGGTGAGCGGACTGGGCGATCTGCATATGCGCTACATTCTCGACAGGCTTCAGGCGCAGTATCACGTCGAAGTCACGTCCCGGCCTCCGCGCATCCCCTATCGCGAGACGATTACGGCAAAGGCGGAAGGCCATCACCGACACAAGAAACAAACCGGCGGCGCGGGGCAGTTCGGTGAGGTGTATCTGAGAGTTGAGCCGCTCAAGCGCGGGGCCGGATTCGAGTTCGTCGACGCCGTCAAAGGCGGTGTCATTCCAACCCAATACATACCGGCCGTCGAGAAAGGTGTTCGCCAGGTCCTGGACGCCGGGCCGATCGCCGGCTACCCGGTGCAGGATGTGCGCGTGACCGTGTACGACGGCAAGCACCACCCGGTCGATTCGAAAGAGGTCGCTTTTATCTCCGCCGGAAAACGCGCCTTCATGGACGCGATCGCCAAGGCACGGCCGATCGTGCTCGAGCCGATCGTGACGCTCGACATTCGCGCGCCCGAACCGAAAATGGGCGACATTGCCGGCGACATTTCGGCCAAGAGAGGCCAGATCAACGGCACTGACACCGTGGGGCCCGGCACCGTGGCAATCAAGGCGCAGGTTCCCCTTTCGGAGCTCACTAATTACCAGGCTCGCCTTAAGTCGGTGACTGCGGGACAGGGCTCGTTCTCGATCGAGCTCTCGCACTATGAGCCAGTGCCGCCGAACGTGCAGAAAGATCTTGCGGCCTTGCACAGCAAAACAGCGTCCGCCGAGCACACATAGCCCGCGTGATCGAGTCCGCCGTTTCGAATGGATGAGCAGGTCCTCCGAGGCATCGCCAGATGGCCTGACGTACCAGCTGTTTACGGCTGGCTCGCGCTCGACCGGCGCGGGCAGTGGCTTCTTCAGGGCGACCGGATTGAAAATTCAATAGTCACTGCGTATATCGGTCGCAATTACGAACGCAATGGCGAAGGGCAATGGTTCTTTCAGAACGGTCCCCAGCGCGTGTATGTGGCGCTCGCCTATACGCCATTTGTATACCGGACGCGTCCTTCAGAAGACCCACGACTGTCGATCGAGACACATACGGGACTGCCGGTCACCGCGCTCTCCGGCGCCTGGATAGACGAACGCGGCGCTCTTCTCATCGAGACTGAGCACGGGGTGGGCGTCGTCCACGACAGTGATCTCGAGATGATGCTGCCTACTCTCATCGATGAGGATGCGCTGATGCTGTCATTCGATGCGCTCGAAAACGCGATGTCGCTTCTGCAGCGCGGGGATACAGCACCGATATGGCTCGCGCTCGGCCCGTCGAATGTGCGCGTCGAGCCCATTCGCTCGGATGCGGTACCCGCCCGTTTTCACTTCAACCCGACGCCTGCCCCCCTGCCGGGAGAGCCGGATATTGCGGCCGCTCGCTGAGTTTTCGCGCGCTGCCCGGGCCGCGCTGCATGGCATCTTCTGCGACATCGACGACACGCTCACGACCGATGGCCGGCTCACAGCCGAAGCGTATGCAGCGATGGAAAGACTGCAGCGCGCCGGTTGTAAGGTGGTGCCGGTCACGGGACGCCCGGCGGGCTGGTGCGACCACATCGCGCGCATGTGGCCCGTCGACGCGGTGGTCGGAGAAAATGGCGCGTTTTATTTTCGATACGATCGCGGAGAGAAGCGGATGCATCGACATTTCGCGGACGCAGCCGAACGCCGTGCGCAGTATCGCGAGCGTCTTGGCGAGATTGGCGCGGAGATAGTACGTACTGTGCCGGGGAGCGCGATCGCAGCCGACCAGCGGTATCGGGAGACTGACCTCGCAGTTGATTTTTGTGAAGACGTGCCGCGGCTTTCCGATACCCATGTCGTGCGCATCGTCGAATTGATGCAGAGCCATGGCCTGACCGCCAAGGTAAGCTCGATACATGTAAACGGCTGGTATGGATGCTATGACAAACTCACGATGACGCGGACACTGATGCGCGACGCTTACGGTGTCGATCTCGACCTCGATCGGGAGCGCTATGCCTTCGTCGGCGATTCTCCGAACGATGCCCCGATGTTTCAGTACTTTCCCCACGCGATCGGCGTTGCGAATCTGCGCGCGCTTGCAACCCGCATCGCGCACCTGCCCGCGTACATCACGCGGGCCGAGTGCGGCGCGGGATTCTGCGAGCTTACCGACTGCATACTGGCCGCCCGATGAGGCAACACCCTTCATGCATATGATCGACCTTCGCAGCGATACGCTGACGCGGCCCACCGAAGCGATGCTCGAATCGATGCGCGAGGCCAGCTTCGGCGATGACTCGCGGGATGGCGACGAGACGGTGCAAAGACTCGAAGCCATGGCTGCGCAGCGCATGGGAAAAGCGGCGGCGGCGTACATGCCGAGCGGCACCATGACGAATCTCGTTGCAGTGCTCGCGCACACACAGCGCGGCGGCGAAGTGCTGCTTGAATCCGGCGCGCACATTCTGAATTCCGAGCTCGGCGGCATTGCCGCAGTTGCGGGCACTTTCTACCGGGGTCTTCCAGGACATAGAGGCGCCATTGATGTGGGACGTCTCGTTGACGCGATACGTACACCCACACGCCAGAATTTTGGTACTGCACTCGTCTGCATGGAGACCACCCACAATCGCGCCGGCGGTGCAGTGCTTCCTCTCGAGGAGATGCGCGCGGTTCACAAGGTTGCCGCCGACCACGAAGTGCCGGTGCATATCGATGGCGCCCGTGTATTCAATGCCGCCGCGGCGCTCGGTGCTGATGTGCGCACGATTGCGGAACACGGCGACTCGGTGTGTTTCTGCGTGTCGAAAGGCCTCTCCGCACCTGTCGGTTCATTGCTGTGCGGCACCGCAGATTTCATCGAGCGTGCCCGCGCATTCCGCCGGATGGTCGGCGGGAACATGCGCCAGGCGGGGCCGCTTGCGGCCGCCGGCATCGTCGCGCTCGAAACGATGGTCGACCGCCTCGCGCTGGATCATGCAACCGCGAAACGTCTCGCCCTCGGCCTGCATACTATTGACGCCAGTCTCGTGTCGCCGCACGAAGTCGAAACCAATCTCGTGAAAGTCACGCTGAGGAAGGAAGGACGCGACGCTGTGGTGTGGGCAGCCGAGCTTGCGAAGCACGGCATTCGCGTGAATCCTTGTGAGCGCCACGCATTGCGCTTCGTCACGCATCGTCATATCGGCGAGGCGGAAGTCGACGCAGCCATTGCTGCGTTCGCCGATGTTTCAAGACGCTTAAACGGGCAGCAGTAGCGCGTTCAGATAATTTTCTTCCGGATGTGCGTCACGCCGAGTTCGGCGATGACGACGACCGAAAAAATCGCGACGAGCATCAGTGCGACGCGCTCCCACTGGAAAAGGTTCATCGCCGTATCGATCGCCATGCCGATTCCGCCGGCGCCGACGAGTCCCAGCACCGCCGATTCACGCACATTGATGTCCCACCGAAAAAGCGCAATTCCCCAGAATGCCGGCACGACCTGCGGCCAGTAGCCTTTGAGGAAGACGCTGCCCCACGGTGCGCCGACCGCC
>JBKJPI010000122.1:0-11853 GCA_046595235.1 Burkholderiales bacterium
CAAGGAAAGGGAGGTAACGGAGGGAAACCTTGGTTTCCTTCTGTTCGCCAGGGCGGCGAGGCCCGAGCAAAGGCGAGCGCTCCTCCCCTGAACGGCGTGTCGGCACCGCGCTCCGACACGCGATATAAGGAAAGGGAGGTAACGGAGGGAAACCTTGGTTTCCTTCTGTTCGTCAGGCGGCGAGGCCCGAGCGAAGGCGAGCGCCGCCTTACTGCCAAATACAACACATACATTTCAAGGCTTCAACGTAGAATCCTAAGGCTCCTTAACTTGATCGATATCGGCATAAATGCGCGGGCGGAACCCACTCGTAGGGGCGCTCGGACGAGGCGTTGACGCGCCCGGACGCCGGCAGCGCACGCCAGGCGTTTTTACGCATAGATTCAAGAGACCACCGCCGGCCGTACTCATGGCGGCGCCGTTATGATGAGGCCGCGCCTGGCCATCGCGGCGCTTACGCATCCGGGCAAGGTCAGGTCGCACAACGAAGACTTTGTTCTGGCTGACGCCGCAGCCGGATTTGCTGTCCTCGCGGACGGGATGGGTGGCCACAACGCGGGCGAGGTCGCGAGCCGAATGGCAGTCGACATCGTAAGCCAGGGGCTTGCGAAGCAGGCGCAAGACGGGTCGATGCGCGATGCGTCCGAAGCCGAAGCGTCAGTCTCGGAATACCTGGCGGCCGCGAACAAGGCACTTCTCCAGGCGTCGCATTCGCGGCCCGAATACGATGGCATGGGCACGACGGTGGTCGCAGTTCTGTGGCACGCAGGCCGCGTCACCTTCGGACATGTTGGCGATTCCCGTCTCTACCTCCTGCGGCAGGGTGAGCTGCGGCAGCTCACGCGCGATCACTCTATCGTGCAGGAACAAGTCGAATCCGGCGCGATCAGCGCGGAGGACGCACGGTACGCACCCAATCGCAACGTACTTACGCGCGCGGTAGGGATCGACGCAGGCGCAAAAGCGGACGTGCATACTGCGCAGGTGCAGACCGGTGACCTCTATCTGCTTTGCTCCGATGGACTGACCGACATGCTTACGGATGAAGAGGTGAGGGAGACGCTGCTCTCGTCCAGCGGCGACGTCGATGCGGCCGCAGTAAGCCTGATCGAGCGCGCGAATCAATGCGGCGGTCTCGACAACATCTCAGTTATCGTCGCCGGCGTTCTCGCCGCGGCCATCGAGGCCGTGGCTTGAAAAAGCACAAGACGCGAATCGGCATCGGCATGCTGGTGGTGCTGATGATGCTCGCGCACGTGACCGAGCACCTGCGCATTCCATTCATCGACAACCTCGAGTCGATCATTTACGACGCGAGGCTGCGGCTCACAATGCCGCGCACGGTCGACGATCGCATCGTAATCCTCGACCTCGACGAGAAAAGCCTTGCCGAACGCGAGCGGGGCGGAGAGGGACACTGGCCATGGCCGCGCGACAGGCTGGGACTGCTGCTCGATAAGCTCTTCGACCACTATCAGCTCGCGGTGGTGGGGTTCGATATCGTGTTTTCAGAACGAGACGAGTCATCCGGCGTGCGCGTGCTCGAGAAGCTCGCACAGAACGAGCTGAAAGACGTGCAGCCTTTCCGCAACGCGCTCGAAAAAATCAAGCCGCAACTTGATTACGACGGCGTTTTCGCGCGCAGCATGAAAAACCGCCCGGTGGTTCTCGGCTACTCCTTTTCGTTCGTCGAGCAGGTGATCGGCGCAATACCGCCCCCGACGCTGACGCGGGAAGCGTTCGGTCCACGCGCGCCTGCGTTGAGCAGTTACGCCGGTTTCACCGGCAACCTGCCTGAGTTCGTGCAAAGTGCTGCGTCCGCCGGGCACTTCAATCCTGCACTCGACAGCGATGGACTTACCCGCCGCGTGCCGATGCTCGCTCAATACAAAGGCGCCTATTACGAGCCGCTTTCACTGGCGATGGTTCGGCTCATCTTCGGCTCGCCCAAGCTCGAGCCTGATGTGGGAGATCTCGGAACGTCAGAGACGTATTCAGGCTTCGAGGCGCTCGTGCTCGGCAGATACGGCATCCCGGTCGACAAGCAGGCGGCGGCGCTCGTGCCGTTTCGCGGCGGGCAGGGCAGTTTTCGGTACTTTTCGCTCGTCGACGTCCTGAATGGGCGGGTGCCCGTCGAGCAGTTGAGGGGGAAGATTGCGCTCGTCGGGACGACGGCGCCGGGTCTTTTCGACCTTCGCGCAACACCGGTCGATCCGGTTTATCCCGGCGTCGAGATCCACGCGAACATGATTGCCGGCATTCTTGACCAGAACATCAAGCACACGCCTCACTACGCTCACGGTGCCGAGTTCCTCCTGATCCTGGTTCTCGGTCTTGCGATGGCGATCCGGCTGCCAATGCTCGCCCCCCAGCCGGCGACGCTCGTTACGATCAGTCTGCTACTGCTCGCCCTTGGCGTGAACCTGGGCTTATTCCAGTACGGCCACCTCGTATTGCCGCTCGCGACAGTACTCGCGCTCATTCTCGTCCTCTTCACGATCAACATGGCATACGGGTTTTTCGTGGAGGCCCGCAGCCGGCGCCAGATTACGGGTCTGTTCGGCCAGTACGTGCCGCCCGAAGTGGTGGATGAAATGGCGAACGACCCCGAGAACGCGTCGATGGAAGGCGAATCTCGGGAAATGACCGTTCTCTTCACGGATGTGCGGGGTTTCACGACGATCTCGGAAGGGCTCGACCCGAAAGCGCTTTCACAGCTCATGAACGAATTTCTGACGCCGTTAACTGAAGTGATCTACCGCCATCGCGGCACGATCGACAAATACATGGGCGATTGCATCATGGCTTTCTGGGGTGCGCCCCTCCCGGACGCGAACCACGCGCGCAACGGGGTCCTGGCCGGACTTGAGATGCAAAAGACCCTCAAGGAAAAACAGGAATACTTTCGGTCCAAGAATTGGCCGGAGATCCGTATTGGCGTGGGCTTGAACAGCGGCAGAATGAGTGTCGGCAACATGGGTTCCCGCATTCGCCTCGCCTATACAGTCATGGGGGATGCGGTTAATCTCGCATCGCGGCTGGAAGGTCTCACAAAGGAATATGGGGCTGATATCATAGTTGGTGAAGACACTAAAAATGCGGTCCCCGACGTCGTATTCCGGGAGATCGATCGCGTTCGGGTAAAGGGCAAGGACACGGCTGTCGCAATCTATGAGCCGCTCGGCCTCGATGGGACGGTAGACAGGGCCATGCTGGATGAAGCTGAACTTTTTCGTGAGGCTTTGGAGCTCTACCGCAAACAGGAGTGGGACATGGCGAACCAACGCCTGCTCGAGCTTCAGAAGCTCCAGCCGAAAGCAGTGCTCTACGAAATGTTTATCGAGCGGGTCGCGCTGCTGCGTGAAGCGCCCCCCGGCCCCGGTTGGGACGGCGCTTTCACGTTCCACACCAAATAAAAGATGAAGCTAAAAATACTCGGCTGCAGCGGCGGGATTGGCGGTGACCTGCGCACAACCTCGATGCTGCTCGACGACGATGTGCTCATCGATGCCGGCACCGGTGTCGGCGACCTTTCGGTGGCTGAGCTTACGGCGATCGACCACATCTTCGTGACGCACTCCCACATGGATCACGTCGCGTCGATTCCCTTCATCGCAGACACAGTGGGATGGCTGCGCGAAAAGCCGATCACCATCTATGCAACAGCCGAGACGCTTGCGATACTGAGGGAGCACCTTTTCAACTGGAAGTTGTGGCCGGATTTTTCACAGATCCCGGATCCTAAACGGCCGATGCTGCGATATCAGGCGATTGCGGTAGGAGAGCGCGTGAAGCTCGGCAGCCGCACGATTACCGCGCTGCCCGCGAATCACGTCGTGCCGGCCGTGGGCTTTCATATCGACTCGGGCGCGGCGAGTCTCGTGTTCTCGGGCGATACCACAACGAACGATGCGTTGTGGCCTCACGTCAACGACATACAGAACCTGCGCTACCTCATCATCGAAACTGCGCTGTCGGATCGCGAGCGCGAGCTCGCGGTCGCATCCAAGCATCTGTGCCCGAGCCTCCTGGCCGAAGAGCTTGCAAAGCTCAAGAGTTTTCCCGACGTGTACATCACGCATCTCAAGCCCCGGGAAGCGGATGTCATCATGGAAGAGATCAGCACCCGCGTAACCGAGCGCAGGCCCCAGATGCTGAAAAACAACCAGGTGTTCGAGCTGTGAACTGCGGTCCGACATCCTTGGCGGCGCCGGCCTTGGCAGCGAGAAGACCATGATCAGTGTGCTTCCCAGCAGTAAGATCGGCCCGGACGAGCTCGCGGAGAAGCTCACGTTCCAGCAGAAGCTGCAGGCCGTCACCAACAAGGTTCACGCCACCAGCAATCTCGACGAGATCATGGTCGAGCTTTCGCAGGAGTTGTGCGACCTCTTCGAAGCCGATCGCCTCACGATCTACATCACGAGTGACGACAAGGCTTCGATCGTATCGAAGGTGAAGACGGGGCTCGCCTCGTTCAAGGACATCAAGCTGCCGATCAACGAGCAGTCGATCGCCGGCTACGTGGCGCTGCACAGGCGCGTCATCAATGTGCGTGACGTATACGACGATGCCGAGCTGAAGTCGCACACGCCGCATCTTAACTTTCTCAAGGCCGTCGACGTCAAGACGGGTTATCGTACCAAGCAGATGCTGGTGGCGCCGATCCTCGACGCGCGCACCCACGATCTGATTGGCGTGATTCAGATTATCAATTCGCGCGCTGGCCGGCCATTTCTGCCGGTGATGGCCGAAGGCGTATCCCAGCTCGCCGAGACGCTGGCGATCGCGATGCAGCAGCGGCAGAAGGCCGCGGCCACGCCGCTCCGGAGCAAATACGAGGCGCTCGTCGCCAACGCCGTTCTGTCCTCGGACGAGCTCGAGCTTGCGCAACGCTCGGCGCGTCGGAAGAACCTCGACCTCGAGACGGTGCTCGTCGAGGAATTTCAGGTGAAGGTGCCGGACCTCGGCGCCGCGCTCTCCGTTTACTTCGGTGTTCCCTATGAGCCGCTGAAGGCCGATCGCGTGCGGCCGAGCGATCTCCTGAGGAACATGAGCAAGGAGTTCTGCGAGACCAATCAGTGGCTGCCGCTCGGCGAGGACAGCGCGGGCCTCGTCATCATGACGCTCGACCCGGAGCAGACGAGAGCATCGCGGATGGTGCTGAACGTCTACCCCAAGAGCAAGCTCATCTACACCGTCACGACGCATCAGGAGTTCGCCGCAACGCTGGAGCAGATGTTCGGGTCCGGCTTCATGGAAGACAACCTCGGCGACATCGGGAGTCTTCTCGACACGCTGGACGAAGAGGAAGCCGAATCCGGCTTCGGCGAAGACATCGCTTCCGCGGCGAGTGACAACGAACTCGTGAAGCTCGTGAACAAGGTGATCATCGACGCCTACAAACAAGGCGCGTCCGACATCCATATCGAGCCATACCCAGGGAAGGCGAAGACCGACATCCGCTTCCGGCGCGATGGTTCCCTCATGCCGTACATCTCCGTCCCGGGAAGCTACCGCAGCGCGCTCGCGGCGCGTATCAAGATCATGTGTGACCTGGATATTTCCGAACGACGGAAGCCGCAGGACGGAAAGATCAAGTTCAAGAAGTTCGGCCCGCTCGACATCGAGCTGCGCGTGGCGACGATCCCCACTGCTGGCGGCGTCGAAGACATCGTCATGCGGATATTGGCCGGTGGCGAGCCTATCCCGCTCGACAAGCTCGGGCTATCGGCGCGCAACCTTGCTTTGTGCAAGAGCACCGTTAAAAAACCATACGGCCTTTTCTTCGTGTGCGGGCCGACGGGCTCCGGGAAAACGACGACACTTCACTCGGTGCTCGGCTATCTGAACCGCCCGGAGACCAAGATCTGGACCGCGGAAGATCCCGTGGAGATTACGCAGAAAGGTTTGCGGCAGGTCCAGGTAAACCGAAAGGCGGGCCTCGATTTTTCGGTCGTGATGAAAGCATTCTTGCGCGCCGACCCCGACATCATCATGGTCGGCGAGATGCGCGATAAGGAAACGGTCTCGACGGGTATCGAAGCGTCGCTGACGGGCCACCTCGTATTCGCGACTCTGCACACGAACAGTGCGCCCGAGTCGATCGTGCGCCTGCTCGACATGGGCATGGACCCGTTCAATTTCTCTGACGCGCTGCTCGGCATTCTTGCGCAGCGGCTGGCGAAACGCCTGTGCAAGTGCAAGGAAGCGCGCGTCGCAACCGATCAGGAAATCGATCTCCTTTTGGAAGAGTACGTGCAGGAGCTGCTTTACGTGCCGCTCTGGAAAACGGAAGGCGCGTCGGAGCGTTTGAAGCTGCGCGAGTCGTGGGTGAAGGATTTCGGCAACGAGCAGGGCGAAATCATCCTCTACGGCGCCAAAGGATGCGACGCGTGCGCCGGGACGGGTTACAAGGGGCGCACGGGTCTTCACGAGCTCCTAATAGGCACTGATCGCGTCAAACAGCAGATCCAGGAACATGCGCGCGTCTCGCAGATGCTGGCGACCGCGCTCGAAGACGGCATGCGCACGCTCAAGCAGGACGGCATTGAGAAGGTACTGCAGGGCATTACCGACATTCAGCAGGTGCGTGCGGTATGCATCAAATAGCGCCAGCTCCGGATACCGGCGCCGAGCCGCTTCCCGCGGTTCTCGATACGGCGGGCGATCTTCTGCAGCGGCTGGATCAGCTGGTGGAAATCGGCGTCGCGCTTTCGAGCGAGCGCGACATCAACAAGCTGCTCGAGTCGATTCTGGTTGCGGCGAAGTCGATCACCAACGCCGACGGCGGCACGCTCTACCGCATGCAGGAAGGGCGGCAGCTCAAGTTCGAGATCGTAAGGAACGACAGCCTGGGCATCGCCATGGGCGGCACCAGCGGCGTGCCGATTCCCTTCCAACCCGTGCAGCTTTACGACGACGACGGCAAGCCGGTGCACAGCATGGTGGCTGCGTATGCCGTCCATCACGACTGCTCGGTCAACGTGGCCGACGCTTACACCGAGAAAGGTTTCGATTTCGCGGGGACAAAGCGGTTCGACGAGAAAACCGGCTATCGCTCGCGCTCCTTTCTGACGATCCCGATCAAGAATCACGAGAACGAAATCATCGGCGTTCTGCAGCTCATCAACGGCAAGGACCGCTCGAGCGGCGCGGTAAAAGCGTTCTCGGAGGCAGACAAGCGCCTCGCGGAATCGCTCGCGTCGCAGGCCGCGATCGCACTTACAAACCGGTTGCTGATCAACCACCTCGAGAATCTCTTCGAGTCGTTCATCAAGGTCATCAACGCCGCGATCGACGACAAGTCGCCCTACACGGGCGGTCATTGCGAGCGCGTTCCTGCGTTGACGATGATGCTCGCGGAAGCGGTCAACCAGTGTGAGCATGGTCCGCTCAGGGACTTTACGATGACCGAGCGCGACCGTTACGAGCTCAAAATCGCAGGCCTGCTGCACGACTGCGGAAAGGTGACGACCCCTGTGCACGTCGTCGACAAGGCAACCAAGCTCGAGACGATTTTCGACAGGATGGCACTCGTGGAGACGCGCTTCGAAGTCATCAAGCGCGACGCGGCCATAGATCTCGGGCGAGGCAGTGACGCCCTTGCCGTGCGGGTTCGGGAGATGGACGATGACCGCGAGTTCCTGCGCCGGGTGAACGTCGGCGGTGAATTCATGGGCGATGCCGACGTCGAGCGCGTGCGCACGATCGCATCCAAGTACAAATGGCAGAACCCCGCGGGCGAAGAGGTCAACTTCCTGTCTAACGAAGAGGTCGAAAATCTGACGATCCGTGCCGGCACCCTGACGAGCGCCGAGCGGCAGATCATCAACCACCACATCACGATGACGATCCAGATGCTCGAAGCCCTGCCGTGGCCGAAGCATCTGTCGAACGTGGTCGAGTACGCCGGCGGCCACCACGAGCGCATGGACGGCAAAGGCTACCCCAAGGGACTCAAGCGCGATCAGATGTCAGTTCAGGCGCGATGCATGGGCATCGCGGACATCTTCGAAGCGCTGACTGCCCGCGACAGGCCTTACAAGAAAGGCAAGACGCTTTCAGAAGCGCTGACGATCCTGGGCAAATTCAAGCTGAACGGGCACATCGACCCGGACCTCTTCGACGTCTTCATGTGGGAGAAGGTGTACGAGAAATACGCGCGTGACTTCATGCCGCCGGAGCAGATCGATGAGATCGATCCGCACCAGATTCCGGGGTATGCCGCGCCGGGCGCCGCTGCGGCGGCGGCAGTGCCGGCGAACTGAAGCTAGTCCTTGCGGGCGAGGTACACCACGAGCCCTTCGGTCGCCGTCTCGATGAACTTCTTGCTGTAGCCGAGCTCTTCGAGCTCCCACCTGAAGGTGTTCCCCAACCGCGCTTTCTTGTATACGCCCAGCTTGTGCTCGCTTCTGTACGCCGCCGCCTTCGTGCAGACGTCTTCCAGAATTCGCGTGAGGCGCTTCTCCGACAATGTCTGACCGCCGGCCGTATCGAGCGCGGGCGGATAGCGCTTCGACAGGTCTTCCGCGAGATCTTTCGCGAATTTATCGACTTCCTTTCCCGAAATCGCTCCGAACAACGCCATGCTCATTACTCCCGTCGGTATCAGCGCTCCAGGCGGATATCATACAGAATGAGGTCGCGTAACACATCCGCATCGCGGATGGGGTCGACGCCATGAAACGACGTATCGGTCTTCACGAACGCGAAAAGCGTGTTCGGCTTGTATTCCATCGTGGATACGCGCTCGAAATTATCGAAGTTGTGATGCGGTCCGCCGGCACAGCGGAACTCCGGATCAACCGGCGTATAGATCGAAGTGCCAAGGTGGCTGTAGGCATCGTCGTCCGGACAGTAAAAGAGGAGCGACAGCACCTTGTGCGGCGCATCGGTGTGCGGCCCGAGCTTGTAATTGCTGTGGTCCCGTACCACCAGCACTTCGTGCGAGAAGCCGGTCGTCTCGAGTGCGTCTCCGAGGCGCGCTCTTACGTAAGGCTCGAACCTGTCGATCGCTGCGAGCAGAAAAGTGTTCGACTGCAACATCCAGCAGGAAAAATCATTCCAGAACGCGCGTGTTTCATCAGCCAGCGCGTCGACGCTCTTCGTCGTGAGCGGCATGATGAAGCGTTCGGGATACGCGCCTTCCGGCACACGGCCGGTCGATGCGAGCGGCACCAGGGACGACGTATTCGGCCAGTTGCGCCGAAGCTCTGCGTAATAGTCGGGCGGAAAGATCGATTCCACGTAAATATGCGGGAACGGAAAGGTGCGCATCGGCGCGCTTTCCATCTGCCGCATGACGTGCTCGAGCACACTGTGTTGCATGAGTATTCTTGAACGCGAAGGATCGGTCATCACGCGGCTTCATCTGACTTTATCGCCGCGTCCGGGTCCATGATTCTAACCAGACTTTTCGCGACCGTAGCGCGCAGCCTTGGCGCGCCCCGCCGTTCTCGACAGATTCGTGAACTGCAGAACGCAGCCGACAGTCTGCTCGCGGCCGGTGATGCGGCCGGGGCGGAGGCGCTACTGCGTCAGGCGCTGCAGGAGGATCCCATCGCGGCGACAACCCATCAGCAGCTCGCTCTGCTGCTGACGGGGCAGCGGCGGCTCGACGAAGGCTTGCAGCACTTTCGCGCCGCTCACGCACGAGGCGCTCTTCCCCCGGCTGTGCTGAGCGATTTCGTGCGCGTTCTCCTTGAGCGTCGCGAACATGGAGAAGCCGCCGAAATCGCCGAAGCCGCTGCGGCAAATCATTCCGGCGAGCCGCAAAGCTGGTTCTCTCTCGGGCTCTCGCGGCTTTCGATCCATCGCTATAGCGACGCGCTCGCGTGCTTCGATCGCGCGCTCGAGTTAAAGCCGCACGATGCCGAATACCTAACCCAGCGTGCAATTGCTCTTCAGAACCTCGGACGCATCAGCGAAGCGATCGCGGACTACGAGCGCGCGCTCGCGCAGAATGCGAGCCACGCCCTTGCGCGCTTTCATCGCAGTCTCGCCCTGCTCATCAGCGGCGATTACGGCCGCGGCTGGCCGGAATACGAAACGCGCCTCATGAGCGCTGAGCTCGCCGCCCGCTCGCCCCGGTACTCGCGCTGGAGCGGCGCCGCCGATGGCCGGACGGTGCTGGTTTACGGTGAGCAGGGACTTGGCGACGAAATGATGTTCGCCTCGTGCCTTCCCGACGTGCTGCGCTCGAACCTGACGTGCATTGTCGAATGTGAACCTCGGCTGCAGCGGCTTTTCGAGCGTTCGTTTCCAGACGCGGTTGTGTTCGGGGCCATGGCGGACAAGTGCGTGCCTCAGCACATCCAGGCGTTGGGTATCGATGCCGAGATACCCATCGGCAGCCTTCCGCTGCATTACCGGTCCGACATCACGACATTCCCGCGGCACTCAGGCTATCTGCGTGCCGATCCGCAGCGCGTGGCTTTCTGGCGCGCACGCCTCGCGTCTCCCGGGTCCGCTCTCATCATTGGCGTCTCGTGGCAGGGCGGTACACACGCGTCGCGTGCGCCGCTGCGCTCGATCGCACTGCCGGACTGGCTGCCCCTCTTGCGAACTGCCGGTGCGCGTTTCGTGAGCCTTCAATACACACCGGACGCAGCTTCAATCGTCGATGCGTTCCGCGAAACGCACGGCATCCAGATTGCGCACTATCCAGAGGCCATTGCAGACTACGATGAGACCGCGGCGCTGGTTTCCGCCGTCGATCTGACGATCTGTGTCTGCACGTCAGTGGTGCACCTGGCAGGGGCGCTGGGCCGCCCGGTGTGGGTGCTTGCGCCCAGGAACGCCGAGTGGCGTTACGGTCACGCAGGGGACCGCATACCGTGGTACCCGACAGCGCGTGTTTTCCGGCAGACGGAGGCGGGCGACTGGCGTACGCCTGTCGCTGCAGTCGCTGCAGCGCTCCGCCAGCCCGATGTCTGGAACGCGGCTGGTCTGGAGCGGCTGAGAGCGCGCGATTTTCAGGCGGCGCAGGTCATGTTCGAGTCCGTGCTCGACAGTTCGCCACGCAGCGCCGAAACCCACACCAACCTCGGGATCGCGCTGCTGGAGCAGGGCGCGGAGCAGGTGGGAGAAGGCCATCTTCGCACGGCGGTCGCGCTCGACCCTAACCTCATCGCCGCGCGCGAAAACCTTGCGGCGCTTCTTTCAGCCCGTTTCGAGCACGAAGCCGCAAGCGAAGCATGGGACGCCGTGCTCGCGCTCGAGCCGCGACACGCCGCAGCGCATCGGGCGAAGGCTTTTCTCGCAGCGCGCGAAGGTCGCCTCGCTGACGCACGCAGAGACTTGAAGGCGGCGCTCGAGTGCGGCGCTGATAGGGACGAGGTGCTCGCGCAGGAGGCGACGATGCTCGCCGCGGCTGGCGACCGGGAGGGGGCGAAGCGATTGTGGCGTGAGCTCGGCGACGCCGCCGATTCGCCGGAACTGCGCTGGGAGCGTGCTTTGAGCGCGCTCGCCTCGGGCGCGTACGGCGAAGGCTGGCCGCTTTATGAAGCGCGTCTCGATCGGGCGCTCTCGCCAAGACGGCCGTATGATTTCGAGCCCTGGGATGGAACACCGATAGCGGAAGGCGCGCTCCTCATCCTGGGCGAGCAGGGGCTCGGCGACGAGATCATGTTCGCTTCGTGTTACGAAGATGCAATCGAACGCGCATCGCATTGCGTCATCGAATGCGAGCCGCGACTTGCCAGCCTCTTTTCGAGATCGTTTCCGCGCGCTGAAATTGTCGCAGCAGATCGCCAGAGCGCAAACGAAGCGCTGCTCAAATCAACGGAAATCGTGCGGCAGGTTCACGCGGGGAGCCTGCCGGGCCTTTTCCGTCGCGATGTGACGGCTTTTCCA
>JBKJPI010000546.1:0-6948 GCA_046595235.1 Burkholderiales bacterium
CACGCGACCAGTATGAAAAACGTGAAGCCCGAGATGCTGAACCAGTACCACGCATTCGCGGCACCCCGCCTCAGCGTCTCCACGCCACAAGCGGCCAGCAGGCTGAGGGGTATGAGAAGCGGCATCGCGTAGAGCTCGCGCTTGTCAGCGGCTTCGCTCAATGCGACGAGCGTCACGAGAAGACCGGTCAGCGGAAGCGTGATCGCGGGCTTTACAGGGCCGTTTCCAAACGCGCGCCAGAGTGCCCACAGAGCGAGCGGCCATGCCGGCCACGCGTACCAGGGAAGGATACGCAGGTAGTAGAAACCGCCGCCGGCGCCGCGAAAGAGGCGCGTTGTCGTCTCGGCGGCGACCCACGCTTTGAAGAGCTCCGGCGAAGAAGTGTGCAGAAGAAGCGGCCAGGCGGTCAGCCATGGCAGGGCCGCCAGCACGGCGATGCCGAGAGTGAGCGCGTATGCCCGCGTGCGCCATGCGCGGCTTACGAGAGGCACCAGTGCCGCGATGAGTGCGACGACTGCGGTTTCGGGGATGCCCTGCGAAAGGAAGGTGATTCCGAGTCCCGTACCCAGCCACAATCCGCCGACCGGTCCGGTGAGTGCGCGTGCGCAGCCGTAATACGCCATCGCGACACCAGCGATGCCCGCCACCTGAGGCACGAGCTGGTGGCTGCGTAGCACGAGACCGAAGCAGCCGAGAAGAATGGCCGTTGCGAGGGCCCCTGTGCCAGGGCCAGTCAGCTGCCGGCTCGCAAGACCGCAAAAAATCAGTGCCAGCGCCATCCAGAAACCGGTCGCGAGCCGCGCGGCGTCGTGCAGCGCGAGAGGCGGCGAGAACAACACGCCGCTCAAGGCCGCGGTGAGGTAGTAGAGCGGCGGCTCGCGTAGAAAGGGTTCACCCGCCAGCGTCGGCGCGATCCACGAGCCGCCGCGCAACATCTCGAAAACGACGCCGAAGTTATACGCTTCGTCAGGTTTCCACGGATCGTGGGCAACGAGGCCCGGAATGAGCCACGCGAGACACAGCAGGCCCATCAGGAGATGACGCGGCGCGATCACAACATCTTCGAGCCGGCGCGCGGCGCACTCAGCTGACTCTTCTTATGCACCGCGCGATTATCGCATTTGCATGAAGTCCGCAACGCGCGCATTCGGTGCGTGACGCACTAATAGCGTGCGCGAGGTGTAGTGACCTGCGCGATCGAAGCGCGCCTTCGGGCGCGTCCAGCGTGAAAATCACCAGCAAAAACAGGTCGATCGTCCCCGGGTAATCGTTCGGGATACAGCCTGGTATGCATCGTGCAAAAGGGACGGCCTGCGAATTACAAGGAGCAGGACATGCCCGCGTTCAAGAATCCCTTCGATCCTACGGTGACACTCGGTAACGGGTGCGAGTGCGGCCGCCACGCGTCCGGGGCGGAGCACGCAGCGGCCCAGTCGGTCATGAACAATGCATCGAGCGAAGCGATGGGAAGTCGCGTCGTCGAGACCGCAGTCATGCGCGCGCTTTTCCCGCACGACGCCACGCGGCGAAGCTTTATCCGCGCGGTCGGTGCGAGCACCGCGTCTGCCGCAATCGCTTCACTGTTCCCGCTCGCGGCTGCAAAGGACGCTTTCGCGCAGAGCGGAAAAATTGAAAAGCCGAATCTCAAGGTCGGCTTCATACCGATTACGTGTGCGACGCCGATCATCATGTCGCAACCGATGGGCTTTTACGGGCGGCAGGGGCTGAACGTCGAGGTTGTGAAGACCGCCGGGTGGGCTGTCATCCGCGACAAGACGATCAACAAGGAGTACGACGCGGCGCACATGCTTTCTCCGATGCCGCTGGCGATTACCCTCGGCGTCGGTGCCAAGCCAATCCCTTACACGATGGCTGCCGTCGAGAACATCAATGGCCAGGCGATCACGCTCGCCATGAAGCACAAGGACAAGCGCGATCCGAAGCAGTGGAAAGGCTTCAAGTTCGCGGTGCCTTTCGATTATTCGATGCACAACTACCTGCTGCGCTATTTCCTGGCCGAGCACGGGCTCGATCCGGACCGCGACGTGCAGATCCGCGCGGTGCCGCCGCCCGAGATGGTTGCGAATCTTCGCGCCGACAACATCGATGGTTTTCTCGCGCCGGATCCCGTGAACCAACGCGCGGTATACGACGGGGTGGGCTTCATCCACATCCTTTCGAAAGAAATCTGGGATGGGCATCCGTGCTGCGCGTTCGCCGCGAGCAGGGAATTCGTAAGCCAGTATCCGGGCACCTATCGCGCACTGCTCAAAGCGATCATCGATGCAACGGCGTTTGCCACCAAGGCTGAGAATCGAAAGCAGATCGCTGAAGCCATCGCGCCCGCGAACTACCTCAACCAACCCGTCACGGTGGTCGAGCAGGTACTCACGGGAACTTTCGCCGACGGGCTGGGGAACATTCGGAAGGAACCGAACCGCATCGACTTCGACCCTTTCCCCTATCCCTCCTTCGCGGTGTGGATCCTCACGCAGATGAAGCGGTGGGGACAGCTCAAGGGCGACGTCGACTATGCAAAGGTCGCACGCGAGGTTTTCCTTGCGACCGATGCGGCGAAGCTCATGAAGGAAGCGGGCATGAAAGCGCCGGGTCCCTTGAACAAGAAGCTCGTCGTGATGGGCAAAGAGTTCGATCCGGGCAAGCCGGAAGCCTATCTCGCGAGCTTCCCGATCAAGCGGACGGCGTGAAGATGAAGGGCCTCAACGTCTGGGGTGCGCCGCTCCTCTCGCTCGTGATACTGCTCACGTTCCTCGGCGTTTGGCACGCGGGCACCCGGCCGGAAGTGAGCAGACAGGTGGTGACCGACGACTATGCGAAGCTCGTCGGGAGCGCTGCGGCAACGGGCCAGAAGTCGGCACTGCCGACGCCGGCCGATGTGGGCCGCACGCTATGGGCTCACCTGAACGACCCCTTCTACGACAAGGGGCCGAACGATAAAGGCATCGGCATCCAGCTCGGCTATTCGGTTGCGCGTGTGGCGCTCGGCTACTTCCTTGCGGCGCTCGTGGCGATACCCGTCGGCTTTCTGATCGGTATGTCGCCGCTCGTGTATCGCGCGCTCGATCCCTTCATACAGATACTCAAACCGATCTCGCCGCTTGCGTGGATGCCGCTCGCGCTTTTCACGCTGAAAGACAGCTCGGTATCGGCGATCTTCGTGATCTTCATCTGCTCGATGTGGCCGATGCTGATCAACACGGCCTTCGGCGTCGCCGGCGTACGCAAGGAATGGCTCAATGTCGCGCGAACACTGGAGGTCGGTCACTTCCGCAAGGCTGTCAGCGTGATCCTTCCCGCAGCGGCGCCGACGATCATGACCGGCATGCGAATCTCGATCGGTATCGCCTGGCTCGTGATCGTCGCAGCCGAGATGCTCGTGGGCGGTACCGGTATCGGCTACTTCGTCTGGAACGAATGGAACAATCTCTCGATCGCGAACATCATCATCGGGATACTCGCGATCGGGCTCGTCGGCATGATGCTCGACCTCGCCCTCGCCAGGCTTACGAAGCTCGTCACTTTCCCGGAATGATTTGACATGTTCGCGTCCGAAGCCCTGATCCGCATCGAAGGCATCGCCAAGCGCTTTGGCGGAACAACTGTGTTCGAAGACCTGCATTTCAGCGTTGAAGCCGGCGAGTTCGTCTGCCTTATCGGGCACTCCGGGTGCGGCAAGACCACGATACTCAACGTGCTTGCGGGCCTCGATCAGGTGACCGACGGCTATGTATTCGTGGCGGGGCGGGAAGTCAGCGGGCCGAGCCTCGATCGTGCCGTGATCTTTCAGAGCCATGCGTTGATGCCCTGGCTCAGCGTGATGGGCAATATCGCTTTTGCTGTGAAATCGCGCTGGCCTGAATTGACCGCCGAAAAGGTGCGCGCGCATTGCCAGAGATATATCGACCTTGTGAATCTCACGGGTGCCGAGAAAAAGCGTCCGGCCGAGCTTTCCGGCGGGATGAAGCAGCGGGTCGGCATTGCACGTGCGCTTTCGATCGAACCCAAGATGCTGCTCATGGACGAGCCCTTTTCCGCGCTCGATGCGCTCACGCGAGGCGTGCTGCAGGAAGAAGTGCTGCGCATTTGTGCCGAGACGCGCCAGACAGTGTTCATGATCACACACGATGTCGACGAAGCCATTCTGCTCGCCGACAAGATCGTGCTGATGACAAATGGCCCGCACGCCAAAATTGCAGAAATAGTCGTGAACACGCTGCCGAGAAATCGCACCCGCCACGACCTGCACAAACACCCGCATTACTACCGCATACGAAACCATTTGATCGAGTTCCTCGTCGACCGCTCCAAAGCGTACGACGAGTCGAGCGCGGCAGCCGGTCGCGATCCACGTAATCCACCATTGGTGAGGCCCGGGCTCGAGCCTTCCGAAGGGATAGCCGCGGAGCTCGGTTCCGACCGAACGAGCGGGCCGGCACTGGTGGCCGTTCGATAACTTTCAGCCCAAGGAGAAACTTGTCATGAAATCCGAAGCCCCCGCAGCGCTGTTTGCCACAGCCAACTACATGAAACCCATGACGCGCAGCGATGTTACCGAGCTGATCGTCATGGCGCGCATCAAGAAAGGCCTCACATGGGCCGCGCTTGCTGAATCGATCGGCCGAAGTAAAGGGTGGACAACATCTGCGTTGTTGGGTCAGTTCCAGATGACCAAAACACAGGCTGAAAAAGCAGGCGAACTGCTCAATCTGCCGGAGGACGCGGTGCTGCTCCTTCAACAGATTCCTTATAAGGGATCGCTGCCCACTGCGATTCCCACTGACCCCCTTATCTATCGTTGGTATGAGATCGTGAACGTTTACGGCACCACAATCAAAGAGCTGATTCAGGAGGAATTCGGTGATGGCATCATGAGCGCGATCGACTTCAAAATGGACATCTCGCGCGAGCCCGACCCGAAAGGCGACCGCGTCAAAGTGCTGTTGTCAGGGAAATTCCTGGCGTCCAAGACCTATTAGAGCCGGCACGCGCTAAGCGCGTACCGCTTTAGTTCGGCGAGTTCGAACGGACGCTCACGCGCCGCTCGACCCGCCGTTTCGTGTCAGAGCGAGCCGCACGCATCGCGTACAATCCCGCTTCCTCAAAAGCGGCCGCCTTCCGATGTTGACAGCAGTACGCGGGCGCCGCGGCATGGCCGTTGCGCCGCACGCCCTTGCAGCACAATCAGCGCTCGACGTGTTACGTGAAGGCGGCAATGCGATCGAGGCGATGATCGCTGCTGCAGCGACCGTTGCAGTCGTCTATCCGCACATGAACTCGATCGGGGGCGACAGCTTCTGGCTGATGCACGTGCCGGGTCATGCGCCGGGTGCCATCGATGCGTGCGGCGCTGCAGCCGCGAAAGCATCGATCGACTGGTATCGCGAGCACGACGTCGAAGGCGCGATTCCGGCCCGCGGAGGGCTCGCCGCCAATACGGTCGCAGGGACCGTTGCCGGATGGGGCGCCGCGCACGCGCTCTCGCGACGCGCGCTCGGTGGGCGCATGCCATGGTCGCGTCTGCTGCAGGATGCGATCTACTATGCGGCGCACGGTGTGCCGGTCACCGGCAGTCAGGCCTCTGCCACAGCAAAGCAGATGGGTGAGCTCAAGACACAGCCGGGATTTACCCAGACGTTCCTCCGCAAGGCTCGAGTACCTGAAACTGGAACGCTTTTCGTTCAGCCCCGCCTCGCTTCCACGCTCGAGCGCATCGCGCGCAAAGGCGCGGATGATTTCTACCGCGGCGAGCTGGCGCGCACAATCGCCGCAGATCTCAAGCGCATCGGAAGCCCCGTTGCGCTGGGCGACCTGACGACGCATCGGGCACGACTCGCCGATCCCCTGAAGGTCAAGCACACCGCCGGCACCCTGTACAACACGATGCCGCCAACGCAGGGGCTGGTGTCACTTCTCATTCTTTCGATCCTCGACGAGCTTCGCGTGCGCAGAACCGGCCCCTCGAGCCCCGAGTTCGTTCACCTGTGCGTCGAAGCCGCGAAGCAGGCGTTCGCCGTCCGCGATCGTTACATCGAAGATCCGCGCTACATGACCATCGATGCACAGCGCCTGCTCAGCCGCGCACATATCCGCGAGCTTGCGCGCAAGGTGCGGCGGCGCACAGCCGCGCCGTGGGGCGCGGCAGGCAAGAGCGGCAAAGGTCCCGGAGACACCGTGTGGATGGGCGTGGTGGACGAAGCGGGACGCGCTGTATCTTTTATCCAGAGTATCTATCATGAGTTCGGCTGCGGTGCGGTGCTCGAGAAAAGCGGTATTAACTGGCAGAACCGCGGCTGCAGTTTTTCTCTCGACCAGTTTTCGTTGAACGCACTGCTTCCGGGCAAGAAGCCTTATCACACGCTCAACCCGGCGCTCGCAGTGCTCAAAGATGGCCGTACCGTGGTTTATGGCGCGATGGGTGGCGACGGTCAGCCGCAGACACAATCTGCAGTCTTCACGCGCATCGTCGATTTCGGAATGGATCCGCAGGCTGCGGTCAACGCGCCGCGATGGCTGCTCGGCAGGACGTGGGGTGAGTCGTCAGAGACACTCAAGCTCGAAGCGCGCTTCGAGATGGGACTTGCGCACTCGCTGATGGAGTGGGGACACGAAGTGGAGATACTGGAGCCGTACGACGAGACGGTCGGGCACGCAGGTGCAATCGTGCGTCACGCCAACGGCGCGCTCGAAGGCGGCGCGGATCCTCGCAGTGACGGCGGCGTGGCCGCGTACTAGCGGCCACGCCTCGGCGCAAATGACTAGACCCTCCCCCTACCCCTAGCTAACGCCAGGGAGGCCCCGACGGGGCCCGCGGGCGGAAACTAGACCCTCCCCCTCCCCCTCCCTAACGCCAGGGGGGGAGTAACCGGCAGGCGGGTGGTAACAACGTAGTCGCGAATTCCTAGAGAGCATCGGCGACTGCTTTGCCCA
>JBKJPI010000132.1:0-3966 GCA_046595235.1 Burkholderiales bacterium
CTGGGATACGTGCTCGATTACCGCGGCCTCATCGCGACACTGGATGGCGCGCTGCGTCGTACGGGCGTCCCCGTGTTGCGAGGCTCCGCGGTTACGTCTATTACGCATGACAGCGCGCGGGCGCGCCTGGAGCTCGATACGCCTCAGGGTCGGTTTGACTGTGTCGCATCGTTAGTGGTTGTCGCCGATGGCAACGCTGCCGTGACGGGCATTGAGGTAAGCGTCACTGATTACGGTCAGGGGGCGCTCACTGCGCGCGTTACGGCAGATCGCCCGCACGACCGCACGGCGTATGAGCGCTTCACTTCAGACGGGCCCCTTGCGTTGCTGCCTTACGAAGACGGATACGCCGTGGTGTGGACGACTTCGCCCGCTCACGCGCAGTTGTTATACGAAAATTCGCCCGCCGTTTTTCTCACACAGCTCGGTGAACGCTTCGGCGAGCGCGCGGGACGCTTTCTTTCGGTCGCTTCCCGCGCAGTGCATCGCATCAGTCTGCGGCTCGCCGAGCACACCACCGCGGGGCGCGCTGTGCTTATTGGGAACGCCGCGCAGTCTTTGCACCCCGTTGCGGGGCAGGGGTTCAATCTGGGGCTTCGCGACGCCTGGGAGCTCACACGCGAGCTCCGTACACGCGGCCTGCACGACCCCGCACTGCTCGAAACCTTCGTTGCGCGCCGCAGGATCGACCGCGGCGGCGCGATAGGTTTCACGCACGGGCTCGTAAAACTTTTCTCGAACGACTGGCTTCCGGTGGCAGCGGCTCGGGGCATCGGGCTCACGCTTCTCGATGCTTTGCCGCCGGTGAAAGATTTTGTGGTGCGGCGTATGGTGTTTGGTTCACGCGGCTGACGCGCGAGCTCATCGGGTCAAAGAGGCGCGACGGCTGCGCGCCGCGACCGGTTGTGCTTATCGCATCGCGTCTTTTTTTGCAATCGGGCGCAGCTCGAAAAAATCCATTCTGAGGTCCATGTCGCATGCCGCATTGCGGGCGGGCAATTCGCTTTTCCAGGCGCGCGGCGTACGATTACAATGGCGCCCTTCCCTCGAACCACCAACGAATAGACCGCGTGCAGATCGGCCCTTTTACGCTGAAGAATAATTTGATCGTCGCCCCGATGGCGGGCGTCACCGATCGGCCGTTTCGACAGCTGTGCAAGCAGATGGGCGCCGGGATGGCGGTTTCTGAAATGGTCGCGAGCAATTCGCTCCTGTGGGGATCGGAGAAAACGCGCCGCCGCGCAAACCACGACGGCGAAGTCGATCCGATCTCGGTGCAGATTGCCGGTGCGGACCCGCAGATGCTGGCCGATGCTGCGCGTTACAACGTCGATGAAGGCGCCCAGATCATCGACATCAACATGGGGTGTCCTGCAAAGAAGGTGTGTAACGTCATGGCGGGCTCGGCATTGCTGAAGGACGAGCCGCTTGTCGCGCGCATCCTCGAGGCCGTCGTGCGCGCGGTCGGTGTGCCGGTCACGCTCAAGATTCGGACCGGATGGGACCGCACGAACCGTAATGCCGTCTCCGTTGCACGCATTGCCGAGGAAAGCGGTATCCAGGCGCTCGCCATTCACGGGCGCACGCGCGCATGCGGGTTTTCCGGCGACGCGGAGTACGACACCATCGCCTGCGTCAAGTCCGAAGTATCGATTCCGGTGATCGCGAACGGTGATATCGACAGTCCCGAACGCGTAAAGCACGTGCTCGATACCACGGGCGCGGACGCTGTCATGATCGGGCGTGCCGCCCAGGGCCGGCCGTGGATGTTTCGCGAGATCAGCCATTACCTTGAAACCGGCGAACACCTCCCGCCGCCCGAGGTGGACGAGATTCATCGCGTACTGATGGCGCATCTCGAGGATCTCTACGGCTTTTACGGCGAGCACACGGGTGTGCGCATGGCCCGTAAGCACATCTCCTGGTACACGAAAGGCCTTGCGGGCTCCGCTGCATTCCGACACGCCATGAATCAGTTACAGACGTGCGCCGAGCAGATCGAGGCCGTTGACGAATTCTTCGCCGAGCTGGGCAGTCGTAGCCGTCGCCTGCAGTACATCGAGGAACACGCTGCATGAACGATAATGAAATGTCTCGCGTCGTGCGCAGAGCCATTGACGGTTACTTCAAGGATCTCGATGGTGAGCGCGCGCGTGGCGTCTACGACATGGTGATCAATTGTGTCGAGAAGCCGCTGCTGGAGTCCGTCCTGCATCGCGTTCGCGGTAACCAGACCCACGCGGCCGAGATGCTCGGCATCAACCGCAATACCCTGCGCAAGAAAATGAAGGCGCACGGCATCAAGTTCTAGGATTCGGGATTCGTTTCGCCCTTCTCAGTGTTTCCGACAAGACCGGCCTCGCGGAATTCGCGCGGGGGCTGGTAGGGCACGGGTTCACGCTCCTCTCGACGGGGGGGACTGCAAAGCTCCTGCAGGACGCCGGGTTGCGAGTTACGGAAGTCGCCCGCCACACCGGTTTTCCGGAGATGCTCGACGGGCGCGTGAAGACGCTGCATCCAAAGGTGCACGGCGGCATTCTTGCGCGGCGCGACCTTCCAGAGCACGTCGCAGCCCTATCGGCCGCGAATATTCCGCCGATCGATCTCGTCGCGGTAAATCTTTACCCGTTCGCACAAACCGTGGCGCGAGCCGGCTGCACGCTCGAAGATGCCATCGAGAACATCGACATCGGTGGGCCTGCGATGGTGAGAAGTGCCGCAAAAAACTACGCGCACGTGGCGGTTGTAACCGACCCCTCCGATTACGCCGGTTTGCTGAGCGAGATGTCCGTGTCGGGCGGCACGATCGCGGTAGACACGCGCTTCCGGCTCGCCAAAAAGGCTTTTTCGCATACGGCCCGGTATGATGGCGCGATCAGTAACTATCTCACTGCGCTGGATACGCCAGAGTCGGCACGTGAGCCATTTCCGGAACGTATGAACCTTCAGCTCGAGCTTGCGCAGACGCTGCGCTATGGCGAAAACCCGCATCAGCACGCGGCGTTTTACCGCGATGCACCGGTGCTTCGGGGCAGTCTCGCAAGCTATGTGCAGCTGCAGGGCAAGGCGCTTTCGTACAACAACATCGCCGACGCCGATGCGGCATGGGAATGCGTGAAGACGCTCGATGCGCCGGCGTGTGTGATCGTGAAGCACGCGAACCCGTGCGGCGCCGCGATTGGAGAGACGCTCGAAATTGCATATCGCCGAGCTTTCGCCACTGATCCGACCTCCGCGTTTGGCGGCATCATCGCTTTCAACCGGGAACTCGATCCTGCCGCGGCGGAGGCCGTGTGCGAGCAGTTCGTGGAGGTGGTTATTGCGCCTCGCATCGAGGCGTCGGTCGCGAAGATATTTGCCGGCAAAACGAATATCCGCGTGCTTGAAGTGCCGATCGGCAGCGGGGCCAACGTGCTGGATTTCAAACGCGTCGGCGGCGGGGTTCTGGTTCAGTCACCTGACGCGAAAAACGTGGCGGCGCCTGAGCTCAAGGTCGTCACGCACCGAGCGCCCGACCCGCAGCAGCTCGACGATCTTCTTTTCGCCTGGCGCATCGCGAAATTCGTGAAGTCGAACGCCATCGTGTTCTGCGGCGCCGGTCGAACGCTCGGCGTAGGTGCCGGCCAGATGAGCCGCGTCGATTCCGCGCGTATCGCGTCTATCAAGGCAGCCAGCGCGGCGCTCGACCTCAAAGGCTCCGTCGTTGCGTCGGATGCATTCTTCCCGTTCAGGGACGGCGTCGATGTCGTGGCTGCCGCTGGCGCGACGGCCATCATCCAGCCAGGCGGAAGCATGCGCGACGCGGAAGTGATCGCTGCGGCAGACGAGCGAGATATCGCGATGGTGTTCACCGGGTTCAGGCACTTCCGGCACTGATGAAAATTCTCGTGATCGGCTCCGGCGGACGTGAGCACGCGCTCGCGTGGAAGCTTGCACAGTCTCCGCGTGTCTTCAAGGTGTTCGTCG
>JBKJPI010000597.1:0-4655 GCA_046595235.1 Burkholderiales bacterium
AAGTCATGTCCATAACAGCAGAGATTCGAAGCGAATGCCACACCGTCATGTTCGACCTCTATGGCACGGTCGTGGACATGCAGGGCGGTCTCACCGACGCCGTTACGCCGTACCTGAAGCAGAAAGGCTGGAGCGGGCGCCCTGACGCGCTCGTCACGTGGTGGAGGCGTACTCACTTCGAGAATTCAATGATCGACGCCCTGCTGCACCGTGAGCACACGCCTTATCGCGAGATCGGCAGGCGCGCCCTGACCTACACCCTCGAGCGGGCCGGGATCGAGCATACGCAGGACGAGGTGCGCACGCTCGTCGCGAGGATCGAGACGCTCAAGCCTTTCCCCGAGGTCGTCGCGGCGCTGCTCAAGCTCAAATCGAAATTCCAGCTCGCGATTCTTTCGAATGGCGATCCCGACATGCTCGAAGCTGCGCGTCCGCACCTCGGCATCGAGTTCGATCACGTCATTTCGGTGGAAGCCGCGGGCTCGTTCAAGCCTCACGTGGCGACGTATCGCACCGCAGCCGAGCTGATCGGCGCGCCGCCCGACGCGATTCTCTTCGTCGCCAACCACGCCTTCGACTGCGTCGGCGCAAAGGCTTACGGAATGCGCACGTGCTTCGTCGACCGCCGCAAGCGCCCGTTCGGCGAATGGCCTTACCAGCCCGATCTCGTCGTCGCAGACTTCGCCGAGCTGGCGCAGACTTTGACGTCGAGTCGCGTTTGACTGACGCATTCAATGACGCAGCTGGCACGATGATGCTGCGATAAATATACGCACCGCCTGTTAACCTCTAAGCGAAGTTCCGATCCCGGTCGACAACGTCGCGCGGTCATCGAACCGGCCTGACGAAGGCGCTCTTCGTCAGGCAATGATTGATCCGTTCGACAATTGAGGTCAGGGGAGCCGTGAGCCGAAGTTCCAACGCAGTCGCGCTGAATGAACTGAAGAAGGTATATGCCGATGCCGGGGCTCGTGCGGCAATCGCTTATCTCAATTCACTGACGGGCCACCGCTTCACATCTCTTTACCGATTCGATGGCGAGACGCTTCGTAACATCACCTTTTACGATCGCGATCGGCCGGACCTCGAGAGCTGCGAGGAGATTCCGGTGATGGCTTCGTATTGCGTTTTCGTGCGCGATTCCGGCGCGCAGTTCATGACTGCCGACGCCAGAAACGACGAGCGGGTGAAGGATCATCCAAAACAGAACACCATTCAGTCGTATTGCGGCGTGCCGCTCAGGAACGAGGAGGGCAAGATCTTCGGCACGATTTGCCACTTCGATTTCAAGTCCGGCCCGATTTCCGATCTGGATGTCGAGCTCTTGGAATACATGGCTACGCTGTTACAGAAGCAGACTTGATCGAACGAGGCTATCTTTCGATAGTAAAGCGGCGGACCTGGCGTTCGTCGACGTCGACTCCAAGGCCTGCCCCCATCGGCACGTGGGCGTGCCCTTGGGAGAACTGGAGCGGGTTCGTGATCACGTCCTCGGTGAGGTAAGGGCTGGTCGGGCTCACGCCCCACTCGAGCACGGGCACCGCGGCGGCGAGGTGGAGTACGGCGGCAGTCGCAATGCCGGACTCCGACATCTTGCCCGCGAGATTCACTTTCATCCCGAGCTCTTCGCAGAGCCGGGCTGCTTCGCACACCGCTTTCAGGCCGCCGAGCTTCACGGCTTTCAGGCTCGCGCCGTGAGCTGCACGGGCCTCGTGGTGCCGCCGTACGTCCTCAACGTGGTGAACGCCCTCGTCACACCCGATCGCGAAGCTGCTCGCCGCAACGACCTTCGCCATGCCGGCAAGGTCTTCACCCATCACGGGTTGCTCGAAAAAATCCAGTCCTGATCCTTCGAGCGCGCGCACGAATTCCACTGCTTCGTCGGCACTCCAGCCCTGGTTCGCATCGGCGGAGATGAGGACGTCGTCGCCCCGAATCGCTTCGCACACCCGGCGCGTCCGTTCGGCATCGAAACGCGGATCACCGGTGCCGACTTTCACCTTGAACGCCACGTAGCCTGCATCCTTCGACGCTTTCGCTTCAGCGACGTCGGCTTCGGCGTCACTTGCCGCAATCATCCGAAGCATCGGCACCTTGTCGCGTCGTTTTCCGCCGAGAAGCTCGAACACCGGCTTTCCGAGCGCCTTGCCGAGCGCATCGTGAAGTGCGATCTCGATCGCGGACTTCGCGCCCTTGTTGCCGTACATCGCCCGATCCATGCGCGTCGAAATCGGCTCGATGTCTTCGAGGCGGTTGCCGATCACGAACGGCGCAAGGTAACGCACCGCCGCCATCATGCCCTCGACCGTTTCGCCAGTCATCGTTGGTGCCGAAGCGGCTTCGCCCCATCCGACGACGCCGTCATCGGTCTCGACACGCACCAGCACGTTGTCCGCGCTGCGAAGCTCGACGCCGGCCATCTTGATCGGCTGTCGCATCGGAATGCTGACCGCGATGGGCTCGACGGTCCGTATTTTCATTTCTTTTCGTCCTTGGCCACCATCGCCACGGCCGGCCCCAGGCGCCGGTAATCGGCCTGGAAGAACTTGATGAACTCCGGTGTGTCCCGGTAATCGATTTCCACGTCGGCCTTCTGCATCGCCTGCTGGTACATCGGATCGTTGATGGCGCGGCGGATGAGGTCACGCATCGCTTTCAGCGTGGGCTCGGGGACACCGGCCGTCGTGAAAAGGCCCACCCAGAGATACGCCTCCAGCTCCTGGCCGAGCTCGCGGAACGTCGGGACGTCAGGCAGCGCAGAATGGCGTTTGGCGCTGAACGATGCGAGCGGCCGCAACTTGCCGCCCTTGATGTGTGCCGACACCGCTGCAACCCCCTGCGCCGAAGCCTGCACATGCCCGCCCAGAAGCGTGGTGATGGCCGGGCCCCCACCGGTCGTTGGAACGTGTCGCATCTTTAATCCCATGACGTTCGTGAACTGCGCGAAAGGGATGTGACTGACGCCGTAGGGGCCGGAGCTCGAGTAGGCGAGCTGTCCGTCCTTTGCCTTGGCATCGGCGATGAAATCCTTCATCGACCGGTAAGGCGATTCGGCCTGTACGACGAAGATGAGCGGGTCTGCGCTGGTGAGAGCAATGGGCTGGATCTGTTCGAGCTTGTAAGGCGACTCGATGTTCTGCGCCTTGTTCTTCTCGACCACGAGATAGATGTTGGGCGTGGTGACGAGGATGTTGTAGCCGTCGGGCTTCTGCGTAGCGACGTATGCAGTGCCGACCGCAGCGGTCCCGCCGGGCTTGTTGATGACGGGCGCGGGCTGCTTGGTGAGCCTTTCGAGGATTGCCGAGAGCGGCTGTGCGGTGATCTGGTTCATGCCTCCGGGCGGATTCGGTACCACGATCGTGATTGCGCGCGAAGGGTACGATTCCTGCGCGTGAAGTGCGGCGGCGGCGAGACCGAGAATGGCTGCAGTAAATACACGCTTCATGGCATTGCTCCTCTGGAGTTCGAACGTCGGGCGCACCATCCGAAGCGACCCTGTGACGGTCGCCAGGCACGGGCTGATTGTTATCCAGTCACCGTAGCGTTCCACCGGGAGCCTGTCAACGGCGTGGCGCGTGTGCCGTCGCTTACACTACGATAGCTTCATGAACGCGCCTGAGCGGCGCATCCCCTGATGACACGCGACAACAAACGGGCTGCGCTCGATGCCGGCGCCCGCGATGCGCTGGGAGTGCCTGCGGCCGTCCTCGCTGCGGGTATGTTCGGTTTCGGAGCGCTTGCGTTCGAATCCGGCCTGAGCGTGATGCTTGCAGCGGCGTGCACTGCGGGGATCTGGGCGTTGCCGGGTCAGATCGTGCTGATCGAAATGCACATCGCCGGCGCTCCCGGAGCACTCACGGTGCTCGCGGTCGTGCTGACCGCGGCGCGCTTCCTGCCGATGTCGATCTCCATCATGCCGATAATGCGGGATCCAGACGGCCCGACTGCGCGAATGTATGTCGCTGCGCACCTGCTTGCCATGACAAGCTGGGCGTGGACGATGCGCCGCTTTGCCGACATGCCCCGGCAGACGCGTCTCTCTTACTTCGTGGGATTCGCCGGCACATGCTGGGCTGTAAGCGTGATTGCCACGGTTGCCGGTTTCTATCTCGCGGGCTCGTTTTCACCGCTCGTGCGGCTCGGCTTCGTTTTCCTGAATCCTGTTTATTTCGTGGTGCTTCTCATCGGCGAAGCGCGCACGCAGCTCGCCGTGGTCGCGCTGGTCTGTGGCGCGGTCGCAGGGCCGCTGGCACATGTCGCCAGTGCGCAGTGGAGTGTGCTCCTTGCGGGCTTCATCGGCGGCACCGTGGCTTACGCCATCCAGCGCGCGATCGGAGCTGCGCGTGCTTGAGCTCTGGGCCCTGGTCGCCGCGTGTGCCGCCGGAACCTATCTGTGGCGCGGCCTGGGCGTATTGCTGTCAGGACGCATCCGGGTCGAGAGTGAAATCTTTAGCTGGATCGCGTGTGTCGCGTACGCGATGGTCGCAGGGCTTGTTTCGCGAATCGTCATGATGCCCACAGGCATGCTTGCCGATACCGCGCTGATCGAGAGGCTCATTGCCTGCGCAATTGCGCTCGCGGCGTATTACGTCAGCCGGCGTAATTTGTTGATCGGCGTGGGCGCCGGCGTTGCGGCCATCGTATTCATCGCTGCC
>JBKJPI010000633.1:0-2672 GCA_046595235.1 Burkholderiales bacterium
CCGCAATCAACCATGTCCACTTCGCGAGCAGCCAGCAAAAAAGCGCGAGTAAAACGATCGTGAAGAGCCTCGGCGTCAGTCCGCCGAAACGATGGATTGGCAATGTGGACGCTGATAGCAAAGTAACGATCGGGCGCACCGTTTGGATGTGAGTGAGCACGCCGGCCCGGGGCCGGAAAGATACCACTTTGCGCGGGGTCCTCGACCTTTGGCAGAAAAACCCGCCGCGGCCCATCCAAAACCCGACGTCGGTCGTAGCAATCCTTACGCGGCACCTTCGCACGAGGCGTTTTTTACATGCCGATCCGGCGTTTCAGGACCTTGTACCAGACGGAAACGGGCTATGGAGCCAGGCTTTGCCGAAATATTTCGTTGCGCGACGTTGTTTCCGATAGGCGGGGTGCAGCTACGATGGAGGAGGGTCGAGATGCTTGAGGCGAGCGAGGGCCGACGGTGCGTAATGCGCGGACAACAACCTCGTGCAACCCTGCGATTCCGGCACGCGTCTTCGCGGCCAGTCGTTTGACAATGCGAGCCGCACGCCCGCTAATGACCATACAAGGCCTGTAACTTGCACAGGCGGCAGTGAAGGTTAAAACGAAGCAGTACAACAGAAGTCCACTCGGGAGTCATCGCAATGCCTAGCACGTTCTTTCCTCGATTTCTCAAAAGTACACTTTTCGCTGGCGCCGCGCTACTCGCCGCGGGTGCTGCGACCACCGCATCGGCATCGAGCCATCGCGAAGCGCCGTTCATCACGACGATGCCCAAAGTCGACGCGACTGACTTCTACATGTTCCGCAGTTATGAGCCGGCACGCGCGGGGTTCGTAACGCTGATTGCGAACTACATTCCGTTGCAGGACCCTTACGGGGGCCCGAACTTTTATATGTTCGATCCGAATGCGCTGTACGAGATCCACGTCGACAACAACGGCGACGGAGTCGAGGACATCACTTTCCAGTTCCGCTTCTCGAGCACGAACAAGGACCAGAAGTTCACCGTCGGCGGGAAGCAGATCTCGATTCCGCTCATCAACTCGGGCGCGATAGCGGGCGTCAATCCCGGCACTCTGAACGTGCGTGAGACATACAGTGTTCGGGTCGTGCGCGGAACGCGGCGCGGCGGTACGCCGTCGGTCGTGACGAACACCGTGGGCGGCTCGGCCACCTTCGACAAGCCGGTCGATAACATCGGCAACAAGACGATTGCAAACTACCCCGCGTATGCCGATCAGCATATCTATACCGTCGACATTCCGGGGTGCACCACGCCGGGAAGCAGGATTTTCGTGGGCCAGCGGCGCGAGTCGTTCGCGGTCAACCTCGGCGAGACCTTCGACCTGATCAACATCCCGCCGGCCGTTGTGACGGACCCGAACGGGGTGGGGCGTGTCAACGATCTCGAATTCAAGAACATCAGCACGCTCGCAGTCGAAGTGCCCATCGCGTGTCTCACGCAGGGGGCGGAGACGGTCATCGGCGGCTACACGACCGCCAGCGTGCGTCAGGCGCGCCTCATCAATCCCTTTACCGGCGCGACCACCACGCCATCGAAGGAAGGCGGCGCGTTCGCGCAGGTATCCCGCCTCGGGATGCCGCTCGTGAACGAGGTGATCATCGGTCTCAAGGATAAGGATCGCTTCAACACGTCGAGGCCGACCGGCGACGGTCGCTTCCTCGACTACGTGACCAACCCGTTTCTGCCTGCGTTCATCGAAGCGATTTACACCGCGCAGGGCGTGAGAGCTCCTACGAAGTTCCCGCGGGCTGACCTTGTAGCCACCTTCCTGACGGGGATTTCAGGCGTCAACCAGCCCGCGAATGTCGTCGCCTCGGAAATGTTGCGGCTCAATACCACCACCCTTCCCGCCGCCAAAGGCGCACAGGCAAGGTTGGGCGTTATCGGTGGCGACAACGCAGGCTTCCCCAACGGTCGTCGTCCTGGCGATGACGTGGTGGATATCGAACTGAGGGTGGCGATGGGCGTTCTGTGCACGCTCAACGATCTCCCGAGGTACGGGTGCGTTGCCGCTGACGCCCCCTCGGGAAGCACGCCCTTTTCGGACGGCGTCTTTACGAGCGATGCAAGGTTCGATGCCACGTTCCCGTATCTGACGGCGCCGCTGCGAGGCTCGCCACAGCCGCAGACCGCCCCCTGATCGCGCGCGATAAGATTACTCATACAATCGCGACATCGAAAAGGACATCGACATGAGAATCAGGTTTCTGGCAGTTGTAATTGCAGCTGGGTTACTGACAGCGTGTGGAGGAGGCGGGGGCGGCACGGTTGACGGGAGCGCAGCATTTTTCGAAGCCGTTGCGGCGATCGCGGCGGCTCCGGCCGCAGACTCGGCCGACACGGCAGACATTGACGCTACTGTGTTGGGAACGTCCGACACTGCGGAACCGATCCCGATCTGAGTTCGCCGACGTTACGCAATAACCCCCGGGCCTCGACGGGCGGGGGCAACGGGGCAGCGCGAGCTGCCCCGTTTTTTCGAGGATTTTGCTTCTGAATTTGCGATCGCACCCATTGTTGCGGGCCTTTCTGATCGTCGTCTTCGGCGCTTCCGTTGCGCCGGCGGCTGGCGCCCCGTACGTGCCGCAGGACGGCGGAGAAGTGCTCGAGCGCCTGCGCGAGCGGGCGCTCGATGCGCCCGCGCGAGAGTT
>JBKJPI010000680.1:0-2534 GCA_046595235.1 Burkholderiales bacterium
TGTACACCACCACGAAATCGGTGCCCGGGACGATCGTGCCGAGCTCGGCCATGGCACCGAGTGTCGTGAAGCACGTATCCGCGGCGCTGAACTGCAGAACGTTTTCGTCGGCTAAGGTATCGGCATCGCTGTCCGGGCAGGTGTTGACACCTGCGGCAACGCCCGGCACCGGCACTTCGGCGCGGTACCGGCCGCCTGCCCGTATCTGCAGGAACTCGAGGTAAAAATCGGCCCTTGCCGTCGTGATGCGCACACTATTGGGCAAGGCTTTCTGCAGGTCGCGCTTGAGCAGCGTGAACGCTGTGTCGGCGGCACCCGTAAGCACTGCGCGACGCTGTGCGTCCTGATAAGCCTGCAGCGGGAGTCTCAGGAAAACGGCCACGGACGCGGCGATGAGCGCCATGACCGTCATGGCCGTGACCATTTCGATCAGCGTGAATCCCACCGGCATGTCTTTAGAGCTGCGGCGCATAACGCATTCGATAGCCGTCGAGCTTCACCGAAACGTTCGCCGGTCCGGCGACGACAACGGTGATCAACAACCCTTCTGCCGCAGCGACACCTCCAAGCGCGGCGTTCGCGACCGTGACCGTCGCGTTGTAAAGCGCGAGGCCGGTGATCGGGGTGCCGGTGATGTCCTTCACCCCCGGAGGGACCTCGGTCGCCGTGTTGTAGCCGTGATAGTCGTTGACGTTGTCGAAGGGGGTGGTGGTGCTGTAGCGCGTCTCGCCCGCTTCGGGGCCGAGCGCTTCGGCCGTAGCGCAGCCCGCGGCGCTCGACGCCGTAGTCAGCGCCGGATCGTCAGGATCGCAGTAGGTGAACGGCATCTGCTGGATTTCTTCGAGGAGCGATTCCGCGATCGCAAGCGCCTGCTTTTTTACGATCGGATCGGAGCTGTCGCGCACGGCATAGTCGTAAGCGATCAGCACCCCGCTGACGGCAATGCCGACAATGACGATGAACACGATGAGCTCGATCAGCGTGAAGCCCGCGCGCCGAGAGTGTGTCTTGCCTCTAGTCATGCGCATAGCCGGTGCCGGCTTCGACATAGAACGTGCGGTTCACGTCTCCGGCGCCTGTGCTGTTCACGCTGATCGCAAGCTGCGTTGCGATGCTGGGCGCACCCGAGCCGTCGAAGCTGAAGCTCGCGACCGAAGACGACACGCTGACGCCGCTTGGCGCGGCGAGCGTCAGTGCCCCGCCGCTGTCGGGGTCCGCTACGGGTGTGGCACACGCGGCGTCGTAGCACACGCGGATCTGACTGGCGCTGATCACGACGTAGATCGGAGTCTTCGGCGGGGACCGCCGCTCGGCGATGGCGATTTTTTGCGCGTAGCGCACAACGGCCTGCGCGCGGTCGAAGAACCCTCGCGACTCGAAGCCGGTGCGGTCCATCATGCGCGGCACCGCAAAAGCCGCAAGGAGTCCGATGACGACGAGCGTCGCGATGAGCTCGATCAGCGTGAAACCGGCTGATTGGGAACGCCGCGCTATACGAGCGATAGCCGGGGAAAAGAGCGCGTCGCGCGCCGCATCGCGCCGTGGCCGCCGTGAGACGAATACCTGCCCGCGACGAAGCAGGTTACGCCGTTAACCTATGTACAGCCGGCTGAGTTCACGGTAACGCCACCCGTTGCAGCCGTATATACGACGTTGCAGTTGGCGATAGCGGTCGGCACGAGATCGTAGGTGCCCGTTCCTGCGCCTGGCGTGTAGGTAAACGTCGCCGGCGTCCCGACATTCACAGCATTATCGATTCCACCTGCGGTCGAGAGTGGAAGGCCGCCTGTGGCGCCGGTCGAAACAGCGACGGTCGTGCCGTCGAGCAGGGTCACCGGAGTCGTGAAGGCGCCCAGCGCTATGTAGCGGGCCTGAACCAGCACCACTGCGGATCGAAGCGAGCCTGCAAGCCCGTTGAGCGACGCGATACGCGCCTCTCGCGTGAAGGTGACATAACGTGGGATCGCGACGGCTGCGAGTATCCCCAGAATCACGAGAACAACCACGAGCTCGATCAGGGTGAAGCCGCGTTGCTGTGCTGCTTTCATGAAGTAGCTCCTGTCTCGACCAGCCGACCCTTGCTGCGTGCCTGCCGCCTCCGCGGCGCGGATGCACGGCGATCACCGCAGACCTGAGGCCAAGCTCTACACCTCAAACGGAGGCGATGCTACGCCAATGTCATTTGACCTGCAACATGAACATACCACGTAAACGTCTTGATCTACCGTGAAAAAGTCTCAATCGGACAGGGTTCGAAGCGCACCGTTCTCACTTCATCGCCCGTCCGAGGTCCCAGATCGGGAGAAAGACGCCCAGCGCGAGCACCAGAACCACCACCCCCATGGCGACGATAAGAATCGGTTCGATCTGCGCGGACAGGTTCTTGAGCGCGTACTCGACGTCGCGCTGATAGAGGTCCGCCACTTCCTGCATCATTTCGTCCAGCAACCCCGACTCCTCACCCACCGCGATCATCTGTAGAACCAACGGCGTAAAAACGCCGGCTGCGGTTGCCGTACGCAGGACGGATTCGC
>JBKJPI010000140.1:0-5886 GCA_046595235.1 Burkholderiales bacterium
CAAGGAAAGGAGGTTACGGAGGGAAACCTCGGTGTCCCTCTGTATCGTGAACCGGTGCACAACGCAGTGGGTCACTGCGTTACGGAGGGAAACCTTGGTGTCCCTCTGTATCGTGAACCGGTGCATAACGCAGTGAGTCACTGCGTTACGGGGGGAAGCCCTGGTGTTCCTCCGTTTCGTTGCCGGTGCAAGATCGCAGTGACTTGTCATTGCGTCATTCCCCTTTGATACCCGCAGCTTTTATGACCTTGCCCCACTTCGCGATTTCGTTCTGCATGAACGCCGTATATTTCTCCGGCGTGTTTCCGACGGGGTCGGCGCCAAGGCCCTGCAGCTTTTCGCGTATGTCGGGCGCATTGATCGCGCGCACGGTTTCGGCATGCAATCGCTCGAGGATGATCCGCGGAGTTTTCGCGGGTGCGGACATGCCGTAAAAAGCGGTGACGTCATAGCCCGGCACGCCGCCTTCGGCGACTGTGGGGATATCGGGCGCGGCAGGCGCACGCTTGGCACCCGTAACCGCGAGCGCCCGAAGCTTTCCCGCGCGCGCCTGGCGGATGACGGTGGGCATGTTTCCGAAATAAAGCGATACCTCTCCGGAAAGCAACGCGATCAGTCCCGGGCCGCCGCCCTTGTAGGGGATGTGCACCCATTTCACACCGGTCATATACTCGAAGAGCGCCGCAGAAAGGTGTACGGTGGTGCCGGTGCCGGACGAGCCGTAATTGATCTGCCCCGGATTCTTTTTCGATAGCGCGATCAGCTCCTTCACGTTGCGCGCGGGCAACGACGGGTGCGCAACCAGCAGGTTCTGCGCTTCGGCGATCAGCGTTATGAATGCGAAATCTTTCACCGAATCGAACGAGAGCTTCATGAGCGATGGGTTGGTCGCGTGCCCGGGCGCGTTCAACAGGATCGTGTAGCCGTCGGGCACCGCGCGGGCGCCGATCTCGGTGGCGATCGCGGTGTTGGCGCCGCCGCGGTTATCGACGATCACCTGCTGACCGAGGTTTTCGCCGAGCTTTGGCGCGACAACGCGCGCGACGATGTCGTTAGTGCCGCCGGGTGGGAAGCCGACGAGGAAACGTATCGGCTTGGAGGGATAGGCCGGCGCCGCGCCCGGCGCGGTTTGTGCGTGCACCAACGGCGCGAGCGCGAGTCCGCACGCGACCGTCAGATAACGAAGCGATCTCATGCCGTGTCTCCTCGCAAGTCAACGCCGGCGCGAGGCAGCGCGCCGCATCAACGAACTACTTTGGTTCGAAACCTTTGAGATACGCAGGGCCCGCCATCGTGCCGTCGACGGCTTTGCCGATGATGCCATGCGAGAGATCCTTGATGGCGATGAATATCACGTCTTCTTCCGGCGTCGAGACGAGTGTGTGTGGTGCGTTTGCGGGGATATAGATGAGCGTGCCGGCCGGCGCGGAGATGGGCGTCCCGTTGACCGAGCCTTCGAGGGTGCCTTTGACGACGAGGTTGAACTGCTCGTTCGGGTGCGTGTGCATGCGCGAGCCCGTTCCGCGCGGCTTGTGAATATAACCGACGAGCATGCGCTCACCTTCGACCACGCCACCGTGCGAGGTCGAGTAGCCGGTACCCGCCGGGACTTTCTCGACTTCACTCAAGGCGTACTGGTAAGTGTCTTCGCCGCCTTTGATCGCGCCTTCGGTCTTCGTCTTGATGCCTGCGTTCGTTGCTGCTGCCATAACTCCTCCTCTCGTTGCGGGGAATTGCCACCCCGCCTGTGCGGCTGGTGATGGAGGGCGCCCGCGCTCCGCGAACCGGGCGGGCGCATGTCGCGCAGGCGCCCTCCATCACCACCCTACAGCACTACACACCTTGGCGCGCTACCAGCGTATCCGAGTGCGGGGTGTGGCCGGAGGCGACCGCGCGACATTCGCCCGCCCGGTTCGAGGAGCGCGGTCGCCTCCGGCCGCACCCTGCCGCTTTGCGCTCCCCGCGCAGAACTACAAATAGTCGACGATCTTCCAGTCGCCGGGCTGGACGTTCACGACGTTCTTCGACTTCCCGGGCCTGCGGTCAGCATAAACACGGCCTTCCTTCATCACGAGCATGATCTTCTTCTTGTCCTGCAGGCATGCGATGTCCGCCAGCGGATCCCCGTTGACGGCAATCACGTCCGCGAGCTTCCCGGCTTCGAGTGTGCCGAGCTCATGTCCGAGCTTGATCGCCTCGGCCGCATTGCGCGTCGTGGTCAGTATCGCATCCATCGGCGTCATCCCGAGCTTCACGTAAATCTCGAGCTCGGCCGCGTTCGTGCCCATGTGGGGTTCGAACCCCATGTCGGTGCCCATCGCGATCCTGACGCCTGCCTTGTACATCTTCTGGAACGTCTCGAAACAGAAAGGCTGCACGAATTTCATCTTCTTCAGGACGAACTCCGCCGTGCCCACCTCGCGCCGGAGCTGAATCGCATGATCGGTGCGGTGTGAAAGCGTCGGCGTCACAGGCACTCCCGCTTCCCTGATCATGTCGATCGTCTCGTCGTCGCTGAACACCATGTGCTCGATGGTGTCGGTGCCGGCTTTCATCGCCATCCGCTGGGCCTGCGTCGTGAAGCAGTGCACCGCCGTGATCTTGTGCAGCGCATGTGCCTCGTCGACGATGGCGTCGAGCTCTTCCTGCGTCATGTTGCGGATGTCCGGCTCTTCCTTGTCGGTGCCGCCGCCGCCCGATGCGCAGGTCTTGATCACATCGGCGCCTGCAAGGAGGTTCTTCCGCGCGAGTTTGCGAAGCTCCCACGGGCCATCGGCGGTATTGAACCCGAAGCGGTACATCGCACGCGGCTGGATCAGGTCGAGGTGCGATCCGGTCATCGTCGTGAAGGCGCCGATCAGCATGCGCGGGCCTTCGTGGATCCCCGCGTTTATCGAATCGCGCACCGCGCACATCTCGTCGACAAGAAGCCCGCGAGGACCGTTCATGCCGAGATCGCGCAGGGTGGTAAAGCCCATGTCGAAGCAGTTCTGCGCGTGAAAGAGCGCATACATCTGCTGAAGATGCGGCATGATCTCGAACTGCGCCACACGGTGATTGTGGAAGCTCATGCAGTTGAACATCGCGGTATGGATGTGGAGATCCATCATGCCGGGCATGAGCGTGCAGCCCTGTGCATCGATCACTTCGGCGTCGGGCGGATGCGGGGCGCCCTTCGGATCGCGCGGACCGACGCTTTTGATGCGGCGGCCCTGGATCACGATGACCGGGTCTCTGACCGGCTCGCCACCAAGTCCGTCGATCAGTGTCGCGCCGGTGATGATTTTCAGCGGGCCTTTATCGTTTTCTTCTTCCAGAAACTCTTGCGATTTCACTCTTCCTCCGCCTTTTTTTGTGGGACTAGCTGAAGCCTTTCATCGCCTGCAGAAACTGCGCATATGCGTTGGCATCGATGCGCCCTTTTTCCCGCGGCGCCGGCGCAAGATCGAACGCGTCGAATGTGCGCTCGATTTCCTTACGATCCAGGTCGCGCGTGATGAAAATGAGCCTCGAACGCCGGTCATCGCTCGGCCAGGCATCGAGCACCACCGGCTCATGTACGACGGTTTGCACCGCGTGGATGACGACCGGCTCGCCTTCCACGTTGAGAACGCCCTTCACTCTCAGTAAATTGGCGCCTCGCAACCCCGCCAGCATATCGAGCCACATCATCAGACCCGCCTGGCGAATGGGGCGGTCGTGATACAGGCAGAAGCTCTTTATCTGCGCATCGTGGCGGTTGACGTCGGGGCTGTCCTCGTGGCCTTCGTGCTCGTGCTGGTGCCCGGCGTGCGCGTCTTCCTTGAGCCAGCGCTCCACGTCGGCTGACTTCGTGCGCGGATCGTACACATTGCCGCGGAGAAACAGTGAAGGGTCGATCTCGCCGCGAACGACTTCGTGCATGTCCGCGCCGGGATTCAGCCGTGTCAGCCGTACCTCGAGTGCGCTCCGCGCTTCACGCGACGCAAGGTCGCTTTTCGTAATCAGAAGTGCGTCGGCGACCGCGGCTTGCTTGACCGACTCCGGATGCTGATCGAGCTGTGACTCGCCGTGCACCGCGTCGACGAGCGTGACGACGTCGTGAAGACGATAGACCTTCCCGAGCTCTTCGTCGGCGACGATTGTCTGCAGCACCGGCACTGGATCGGCAAGACCCGTGGTTTCGATGATGAGGTGGCTGAAGGGCGGAATGACACCGCTCGCGCGCTTCTGATGGAGATCGGAGAGCGTCTCCACGAGATCGCCGCGCACCGTGCAGCAGAGACACCCGGTGTCGAGCAGCACCATGTTCTCTGCCGGTGCGGTGACGAGCAGATGATCGATGCCGACATCACCAAACTCGTTGATGATCACCGCACTGTCGGAAAGCGCCGGCTGTTTCAGGAGATGGTTGAGAAGCGTCGTCTTGCCCGCACCCAAAAATCCGGTGATGATCGTGACGGGAACCTGCGTATTATCCCGCCGCAACGTAAACCCCTACTTTGCCGCCCCTCACGCGCCCTTCGCCTGGCTCTCGGTCTGGTCGGTGTATTCGGCCTTGCATGCAAGGCTGTTCATGCGCGAGCGGTGCAGCAATGCGGCCTGCCCGGCAGCGACGTTGCCGGCACTTCCTTTCCACGCTTTGAGCGACGCCTGCTGCAGCGCGCGGCCGTATGAGAACGATAGCGGCCACGGCAGGTTGCCTTTGAACAAACGGTTCATCGCGTTGAGATGCGCAGTCGCGAGCTCGTCGCTTTGCCCGCCCGAAAGAAACACGACGCCGGCGACGGCCCCCGGAACGGTGCGCTTCAGGGTACGAACCGTGCGCTCTGCAACTTTGTCGACGCTCGCCTGCTGCTTACAGCCCTTGCCCGAGATGACCATGCTCGGCTTAAGCACCGAACCTTCGAGCGAGACGCCGTTCAGATAGAGGGCGTCGTACAGCGCGTTCAACGTCCACTCGGTCACCTGCTCGCAGCGGTCGATGTCGTGATCGCCGTCCATCAGCACTTCGGGTTCGACGATCGGCACGAGCCCGGCTTCCTGGCAGATCGCCGCGTATCGCGCGAGTGCATGCGCATTTTCCTCGATGCACGCAGCAGTGGGAATGTCCTTGCCGATGTTGATCACCGCACGCCATTTGGTGAACTTCGCCCCGAGCTTCACGTACTCTTCGCAGCGCTTCGGCAGCCCGTCAAGGCCTTCGGTGATTTGCTCGCCGGGCCGCAGCGGCATCGGCTTTGCACCCATGTCCACTTTGATGCCCGGCATGATCCCGTTGCGATTCAGGAGCTCGACGAAAGACGCTCCGTCTGCAGATTTCTGGCGCAAGGTTTCGTCGTAAAGAATGATGCCGCTGATGTAATCGCCCAGCCCTTTCGCGGTGAACAGCATGTCGCGATACGCGCGGCGATTCTCTTCGACGTTTTCCACTTTGATGCTCGTGAAGCGATTTGCAATGGTGCCGGTGCTTTCGTCGGCGGCGAGAATGCCCTTGCCCGACGCGACCATGGCTTTGGCAGTAGTGGCGAGATCCTGTGACGGCATGACGAGTCTCCTTTTAACGTCGCAAAGTGGAAACCTACTTTGCGCCGGCACGACTGTGTGAACTGAATCGCTGGCGAAGCCAGCCGATTCGAGCTTGTAACCTCTACGAAACACCGACTGGTTGCGTCCCGTTCGTTTCTTCGTAGGTCTTGCTGTTTATCCACGAAGGCGCCGGGCCGCCCGAAGCCTTCGTGCTAACTCGCCGTTCCGGCCGAAAGTAGGTTTGCACTTTCGGACGTTGTGTTACGCCTGGCGGTGCTCTCCGACTTTCACAATTTTCATCGTGTTGGTGCCGCCGGCCTTGCCGAAGGGCTCACCGATAGTTAGCAACATGTAGTCGCCGATCTGCACGGCGCCGCG
>JBKJPI010000048.1:0-7948 GCA_046595235.1 Burkholderiales bacterium
GACTTCGCTGATGTCGATCGAAATCGGCACACGGCTCGGGCCCTATGAGATCGTCTCGCGGATCGGCGCGGGCGGAATGGGCGAAGTCTGGCGCGCTCGCGATACGCGACTCGACCGCCAGGTGGCCATCAAGGTCCTGCCGGCCGCGCTCGCGCAGAACGAGCAGTTCCGCGCACGCTTCGAGCGCGAGGCGAAGACCATCTCGCAGCTCAACCACCCGAACATCTGCACACTTCACGACATCGGCTACGAGAACGGCACGAGCTTCCTGGTGATGGAGTTGCTGGAAGGCGAGTCGCTGGCCGAGCGTCTTCCGCGTGGTCCGCTGCCGATCACCGACGTGCTGCGCTACGGCGCGCAGATCGCCGTCGCACTCGACCGCGCCCATCGTGCCGGGATCGTGCACCGCGACCTCAAACCCGGCAACGTAGTGATTACGAAATCGGGCGCCAAGCTTCTCGACTTCGGTCTCGCCAAGTACTCCGCAACGCCCGTCGATATCAGCATTGATGGTGCGACCGAGCACAAGCCGCTGACGCAGGAAGGAACGATTCTCGGGACGTTCCAATACATGGCACCCGAGCAACTCGAGGGTGCGGAGGCAGACTCTCGCACCGACATCTTCGCCCTCGGCGCCCTGCTGTACGAGATGACCACGGGACGCCGCGCCTTTGAAGGCAAAACCAAAACAAGCCTCATCGCGGCGATCGTAGATCGCGAGCCGACACCAGTCTCGCAGCTGCAGGCACTCACGCCGCCTGCGCTCGAGCACACCATCGCGAAATGTCTCGCCAAAGATCCCGATGACCGCTGGCAGAGTGCGCATGACGTCGCCGGGGAGTTGAAGTGGATCAGCGAGGCAGGTTCGCAGGCCGGTGTGGCCGCGCCGTTCACGATGCGAAAGCGCGAGCGCGAGCGGCTGGCCTGGCTGCTGGCCGGAATCCTGGCGATCACGCTCGCCGGCGTGAGCGCGTTGCTGTTTTCGACACAGCAAAAAGCCTCGAGGCCGTTCGTCGCCGACATCGCCTCTCCCCGCGGAATGCGGTTCAACGCCGTGGGAGACGAGGCCGGGCCGCTGGTTGTTTCTCCGGACGGAACGCAGGCACTCTATTCCGTTGCCGACGCCACCGGAAACCGCTTGATGCATCGGTCGCTGCTCACCGGCGAGACCCGCGTGATGCAGGGCACCGAGGGAGGACAATTCCCCTTCTGGTCGCCTGACAGCCGGAAGATCGGATTCTTCACCATCGCTCAACTCAAACGTGTCGACGTCTCCGGCGGCGCGCCCGTTCCGGTCTGCGCCGTCAGCCTGGCGCGGGGCGGATCATGGGGTGCCGATGACACGATCGTCTTCACGCCGAACACTCAGGATGCGATTTACAGGGTGTCCGCATCGGGCGGAAAACCGGTCGCGGTGACGAAGCTCGACACGACGCAGCATAGCAGTCACCGCTGGCCATCGTTTCTTCCCGACGGCAAACGGTTCCTCTATCTGGCCAGTAACCACCAGGATCCAGCCGGTAGCGTCAACGGCGTTTACCTGGGGTCGGTCGACGGCATCGCGCCGCGACTGGTCCTCCGTAGTATCTCCAACGCTGTGTATTCCGAGGGATATCTCCTTTTCGATCGGGACCTGACCCTCTATGCACAGAAGGTGAATAGCGACCTGTCGCTCGATGGTGAGCCGGTGGCGATCGCACAGGATGCTCTCTACGACGGGGGCGTGTGGCGCGGCGGCTTCTCGGTCGCACGCGACGGCCTGCTCACCTACCACTCCGGCCGAGCCTCCTCGCTCTCGAGGCTCGCCTGGTTGGACCGCCAGGGATCGGTCACTTCGACCGCGGGCGAGAAAGACTCTTACTGGGACGTCGACTTCTCGCCGAACCAGCAGAAAGCGATGCTCCCGATCGGCGACCCTCAGCGCGATCTCTGGATCCAGGACCTGCAGCGCAACACGCGTACAAAGATCACGCTCAATGGATGGGTCAATGGCGCAGTGTGGTCGAGAGACGGGACGTCCGTTTATGTCGACATCCTTCGCAATGGGATCTTTCTCTTGATCTCGAAGAGAATCGGCGGCGCGGAGCTGGTCCTCGACCGGCGCAAGATGCCCTACTCACTGCGCTCCCTTTCACCCGATGGGAAGACGTTGCTGGGTGATACTACCGGCGTCATCGAGCGCACCTCGCTCGACTCGCCGGGGAAACCGGTAGCGGTGACTTCGGTCGGAACAACCGCGCTGCACCCGGCCTTCTCGCCCAACGGGAAATGGTTTGCTTACAGTTCCGACGAGAACGGACGCGCCGAGATCTTCGTCGCTTCCTTCACCCAGCCGGAGTTGAAATGGCAGGTGTCGGCAAATGGGGGAAACATCCCACGCTGGCGCGCTGACGGGAAAGAGCTGTTCTTCATTGATCTGTCGAGTCGCATGACGGTCACCGCGGTGACCGAGAGCGGGAACGACCTCGAATTCGGATCGCCGGAGACACTTTTTCCCATGACTCTGCGACCTTCGTCGCGCGGCTATGACGTCACCGCCGACGGGCAGAAATTCCTGATCAACACACTGGCCGATCAGGAATCGCCGACGGTCGTGATCGTCAGGGACTGGAAGACGCGGCTGCGGCGGTAACCTAACGGTCCAAAGAAGGCCGATCTCGGTCCTCTTCTGCGACAATGACGCAAACATTATGACGGATGCGGTTGGCATAGGCTCACGCCTCGGGCCTTACGAGATCGTCTCGCGGATCGGCGCGGGCGGAATGGGTGAGGTCTGGCGCGCTCGCGACACGCGCCTTGATCGCCAGGTGGCGATCAAGGTCCTGCCGGCCGCGCTCGCGCAGAACGAGCAGTTCCGTGCGCGCTTCGAGCGTGAAGCCAAATCGATCTCGCAGCTGAATCATCCAAACATCTGCACGCTGTACGATATCGGTCACGAGAGCGACACGAGTTATCTGGTGATGGAGTTGCTCGAAGGTGAGTCGCTTGCTGATCGCCTGGCGCGAGGTCCGCTGCCGCTGGCCGATGTGATCCGGTACGGCGCGCAGATCGCCGCGGCGCTCGACCGTGCCCATCGTGCCGGCATCACGCACCGCGATCTCAAGCCTGGCAACGTCGTGATCACGAAGTCCGGCGCCAAGCTTCTCGACTTCGGGCTCGCCAAGTCCGCGACGCCGACTTCCGCCGTGAGTTTCGACGGAGCCACCGAGCACCGGCCACTCACGCAGGAAGGAACCATTCTCGGGACGTTCCAGTACATGGCGCCAGAGCAACTCGCTGGTGAGGAAGCCGACACGCGGAGCGATATTTTCGCGTTAGGGGCGCTGCTCTACGAGATGGCCACCGGACGTCGCGCGTTCGAAGGGAAGACGAAGACGTCGCTGATCGCGCAGATCATCGGAGGTGAACCGCGACCCATCGGCGCCTTCCAGCCGCTGACGCCAGCCGCGTTTGAACACATCGTGACGCAGTGCCTGAAAAAGGATCCAGACCAGCGTTGGCAGAGCGCCAGCGACGTCGCGCTGGAGTTGCGCTGGATTGTGGACGGACCTGAAGCGACGGTGGGTCGCCCGAAGGGTTATGGACGTCTGGCGGGGTCGTTGGCTGCGTTGACGGCTTTGTTCCTGGTGTTGTCCGCCATCGCCGGCTTCCTGCTGCTGAGAAAACCCGCGCAGCGGATGGTCAACAGTTCAATCGATCCACCGGAGGATGCGACCTTCGCATTCGACAACGGCGCCGCCGTGCTCTCTCCGGACGGAGCGATGATCGTATTTTCGGCCGCGCAGGCGGGGGGCGTTCCGCTGTTGTGGGTGAGAGCACTTGACGGCGCAGAGGCGCGTCCGTTGAAAGCAACGCAGAGCGCCTCGTTTCCATTCTGGTCACCGGACTCGAAATCGATCGCGTTTTTTGCAGAGGGAAAGTTGAAGCGGATCGACATCGCCTCTGGGGCCCCGGAGACCATCGCCGAAGCGACGATCGGCCGCGGCGGCGCGTGGAGCACCGGCAATACGATCCTCTTTACACCTTCGGTAGGCGAGGGCATTTTTACGGTTCCTGCAACCGGCGGTGCGGTGCGGCCGGTTACTCAGTTGAATGTCAATCGAGGCGAGACCTCCCACCGCTTCCCCACCTTCCTACCCGACGGTCATCATTTTCTCGCGTTCGTGCAGGGTGCAGCCGAGGGAGGAAACATTCTTCTCGGGTCGACAGAATCGAAGGAGACCAGACTTCTGATGACGGCGGACGGCGGTGTGGTGTTCACGCCGCCGAATCTCATTCTCAGCATTCGCAATCGCGTTCTTCGCGCGCAAAAGATCAACTTGAAAACGTTTGTGCTGGAAGGAGAGGCGGTGCTGATCGCCGAGGGAGTGCAGGTCAGTTCCACCTACAACTTCGCGAGCGTATCCGCATCGGTGAACGGGATCCTGTCATTCACCACTGGCGCCTCGGCGACGCTGACGACGCTGACGTTCTATGACGCCAATGGCAAGGAAGCCGGAACGGTCGGCCCGCCGAGCGACCAGCTCGACCCGCGGATCGCGCCGGACGGTCATGCCGTTCTCGTCTCGCTGAATACATCGTCGGTGACCTCCGACATCTGGGCGTTCGACTTACGGCGCAATGTTGCAAGCCGCCTCACCTTTTCGCCGGCCAATGAATGGGGGCCGGTCTGGTCGCCCGATAGCAAGTCCATCCTCTACAGTGCGTTCGATCGCCGACCGGGCGATCTCTTCATCAAACGCATCGAAGGCAGCGGAGAAGGCGAGCTGCTCTACGCCGACAAACGTCGAAAAACCGCTTCCGAGTGGACCCGGGATGGAAAGTACATCATCTACCACGCGCTCACCCCCGGCACGGCGTGGGACATCGAGGCGTATTCGATCGCCGACCATAAGGTCATCCCGCTCGTGAAGAGCGCCGCGATCGAGATGTTCGGTCGCGTCTCGCCCGACGGAAAGTGGCTCGCCTACGCCTCGCTCGAGGGCAGCCGGAGCGAGGTGTATGTGCAGAGGTTTCCGCCGACGCGCGAACGATGGCAGGTATCGGGAGGGGGAGGAACGATGCCGCAATGGAGCGGCGACGGGCGGCAGTTGTTTTACGTGGCGACCGACGCAAAGCTCATGACCGCCACGGTGCATGGTGATGGTGATCGGTTCGTGGCCGACGCACCTCGCGCGCTGTTTGCCACCCGCATCAGGGCTCTCCCGGGAACCAGCCGCAGCCAGTACGACGTCGCGCGCGACGGACGTTTTCTAATCAACGTGACTATGGCCGACGCTCGTCGGCAGCCGGGCATCACGGTCATTCAGAACTGGACCGTGAAACTGAGGCCTCGGCCATAAGGTCGCTGTAACCGCCGCCGCAACCGTGACTGTGTTCATGGGGTCCGGAAAGGTCTGGGGACGGAGCAAGCGGGTGACGCTACGTATGCGGACGCCGCCACCAGCATCTGCGACAATGCCAGAGATCATGAACAGTGCGATTGACAGCGGCACACGGCTAGGGCCCTACGAGATCGTCTCGCTGATCGGCGCGGGAGGAATGGGTGAGGTCTGGCGCGCTCGCGACACGCGACTCGACCGCCAGGTGGCCATCAAAGTCCTGCCGGCCGCGCTCGCGCAGAACGAGCAGTTCCGTGCGCGCTTCGAGCGTGAAGCCAGGTCGATCTCGCAGTTGAATCATCCCAACATCTGCACGCTCTACGATATCGGACACGAGAACGGAATGAGCTTTCTGGTGATGGAATTGCTGGAAGGCGAGTCGCTGGCCGAGCGTCTTCCCCGAGGTCCGCTGCCGCTCGCCGACGTGCTGCGCTACGGTGCGCAGATCGCCGCGGCGCTCGACCGCGCCCATCGCGCAGGCATCGTGCATCGCGATCTGAAACCGGGTAACGTCGTGATCACGAAGTCCGGCGCCAAGCTTCTCGACTTCGGTCTCGCCAAGTCTTCGTCTTCGACGATTGCCGTGAGTCTTGATGGGGCGACCGAGCACCGGCCACTCACCCAGGAAGGAACGATTCTCGGGACGTTCCAGTACATGGCACCCGAGCAACTCGAGGGTGCGGAGGCAGACTCTCGCACCGACATCTTCGCCTTCGGCGCGCTGCTGTACGAGATGACCACGGGACGCCGCGCGTTTGAAGGCAAAACGAAAACAAGCCTCATCGCGGCGATCGTCGATCGCGATCCGATTCCGGTTTCGCAGCTGCAGGCACTCACGCCGCCTGCGCTCGAGCACACCATCGCGAAATGCCTCTCCAAGGATCCCGATGATCGGTGGCAGAGCGCCCATGACGTCGCCGGGGAATTGAAGTGGATCAGCGAGGCGGGTTCGCAGGCCGGAGTGGCCACTCCGCTCACGGCGCGCCGGAAGAATCGAGAGCGGCTCGCATGGGCTGTGGCGTTTCTCGCGCTGGCCGGATTGGCGACAACGGCCGCACTTCTCATGCGAACAAAGAAGCCAGGCGCGGTCTACAGCTTCACGGTGCCACGCGCCGACGGTCCGTACTCCATGGCCGGTCCCGCGAATGTCTCGCCCGATGGCTCACTTCTCGGCTTTATCGCACGGGCCGGGGAGGACAAGCCCTACCAGCTTTACGTGAGGAGTGTGGCATCGTTTGACGTCCGTGTTCTCAATGGAACGGACGACGCTGGTACCTGGCAATGGTCGACGAACAGCCGCTCGATCGCGTTCGTTTCGGCCGGAAAACTGAAGGTGGTCGACGTCGACGGCGGAGCGCCGCGATCCGTGGCCGACGCGAAAGACTCATATGGCGTCGCGATGAACGGCGACGGTGTCATTCTTCTTGGAAGCGGCGTCTCCGGAATCCGGCGAGTCTCCGCGAAAACCGGCTCCGTCGAGACGATCACCACGCTCGACAAAGCGCGGCACGAGGCAGCGCACGTAAGTCCGACGTTTCTTCCGGACGGGAAGCATTTCGTTTTCATCTCCTTCGCTCGCGATCCCTCGAGGCAGGATCAACCGCACTACCTGTATGCCGGCTCGCTCGACTCCAGGGAAATCAAGCTGGTTGGCGAGGTACCGTCGCAGGTCTCGTATGTCGATCCCGGCTATCTGGTTTTCGTTCGCGACGGCACGCTCATGGCGATTCGTTTTGATTCCGGTTCGCTCCAGATGAAAGGAGATCCGGAGCCGATCGCCGACGGAGTCTTCTACTTCCAGCCCACCGGTGGTGCGGCATTTTCTGCTTCGCGCAATGGTGTGGTTGCGTTTCGAAGCGCGTTCGGTTCACAGTCTCTCGTGTGGGTGGACCGCGCAGGGCGCAGAAGCGGGTCGGTCGGTCCGGTCGCGCAGATCAATGGTTTCCGCATCGCTCAGGACGGATTGACGGTTGCTGCGGTCATCGTCGACCCTAAGATCGGAACCGGCGATCTCTGGAGCTACTCCACGAAGAGAGACGCCGGCGCAAGACTCACGTTCGGCCCCGGGTACGAAGCGAACGCGGTGTTCACGGTCGATGGCAGGCGATTGATGTACGCGAGCGACCGGCTCGGTGTTCCAGACATTTTCATCAAACAGATCGGATCGGCTGAGGACGACCGGCCAGTCGTTGTGGGGCCGGGAGAACAGAACCCGAATGATGTGTCGCCCGATGGACGCTTCCTCTTGTACTCGAGCAACGATTACTCGGGGAACGAGGATGACCTCTTCTTTGTGCCAATCGACGGAGGCGGCAGGCCGGCGCCATTCGTGAGGATGTCGTTTGACCAGAATGAGGGTCGATTTTCGCCCGATGGAACGTCGGTCGCGTACGCGTCAAACGAATCGGGGAAGTTCCAGATCTACGTAAAGCCATTCCCCGGCCCTGGAGCGGCGCGCCAGATCTCTACGAAGGGAGGCGATCAGCCGCGATGGTCTCCCGACGGCAAGACGCTCTACTTCCGCTTGAGAAACACACTCTTCGCCGCAGACGCGACCTCGCCGGAAG
>JBKJPI010000051.1:0-2722 GCA_046595235.1 Burkholderiales bacterium
GGTCGAAGCACGTGAGATTGATAACGCCGTCGGCCCCGAGACGACCGGCCTCGTTGACGATCGCGAGCTGCGCGCTTTCGAGGTTACTGTGCCCGCGAATCCGAAACGCCGAACGCCAGTCGTCGATGCCGATGCGCTTAATGACGGTGTAGCGATCGAGCGCGATCTGCGTCGAGTCGTAGACCGGTACTGCGCCTGCCGCAGCAGACGATGAGCCGGGTGCGGCGTGCGTCCATGCAGAAAGGACAAGCAGCGCTAATGGCAGTGCGCGGAGTCGCATCGATTCACCTCGCTTCATTTACTATCCATTCTAACGATCAGGCTCTAAGCCGCATCGGCACAATTACCAGCCCGGGTCACGCTCCGGCGTTGCCGTAATGTTGTGAAGACTGAGATCCGAGCCGTTGAACTCCTGCTCCTGATCGAGGCGGATGCCGACAGTCGCTTTCAACACACCGTAGACGATCGCGCCGCCGATCAACGCGATCACGATGCCGAGACCGGTGCCGATCAGCTGCGACATGAACGTCACACCCCCGATCCCTCCCAGTGCTTTAAGCCCGAAAATGCCGCACGCGAGCCCCCCCCACGCGCCGCACAGACCATGCAGCGGCCATACACCGAGCACGTCGTCGATCTTGAGGCGGTTCTGGGTCATGGTGAACATGAATACGAAGAGGCCGCCGGCGACCGTCCCCGTTGCCAACGCACCGACCGGGTGCATGACATCAGAGCCGGCACACACCGCAACGAGCCCGGCGAGTGGCCCGTTGTGCGTGAACCCCGGATCGTTACGGCCGAATATGAGGCCCGCGAGCGTTCCACCGGCCATCGCCATCAGCGAATTCACCGCGACGAGCCCCGACATCTTGTCGATCGTCTGCGCCGACATCACATTGAAGCCGAACCAGCCGACGCTCAGGATCCAGGCGCCGAGTGCCAGAAAGGGGATGCTCGACGGCGGATGCGCGGCGATTCCGCCCTCCTTCGTATAGCGTCCCATACGAGGTCCCAGTAACAGCACCGCAGCCAGCGCGATCCAGCCGCCCACCGCATGCACGGCCTCCGAGCCCGCAAAGTCGTGGAACTTGGCGCCTGCATTGGCCTCGAGCCACGCCTGGACTCCGAATTTTTCGTTCCACGCGATGCCTTCGAAGAAAGGATAAATGACGCCGACGATCACCGCAGTCGCGACGAGTTGCGGCCAGAACCTTGCGCGCTCTGCAATACCGCCGGAAATGATCGCGGGCACGGCCGCGGCAAACGTGAGAAGGAAGAAGAACTTGACGAGGTCGTAGCCGTTCTTATCCGTGAGTTTCTCTGCACCCGCCAGAAAGCTCACCCCGTAGGCCACGCCGTAGCCGATGAAGAAATACACGATCGTCGACATGGCGAAGTCGCACAGGATCTTCATCAGCGCGTTCACCTGATTTTTTCTGCGCACCGTGCCGACTTCGAGAAACGCGAACCCGGCGTGCATTGCGAGAACCATAATTGCGCCGAGCAGAATGAATAATGTGTCGCTGCCGGTTTTTAAGGCCTCCATCGCCGTGTCCCCTGTTTCTGTTCGAACGAAGCCGCGAGCATAACGCGTTCTCTTTGATGTCAGATATGTGGCGTAAATCATTGAAGCGCCAATGCCTTGCGGTTATAGTCCAGCAAAATGTCGACGCTCAGCCCCGCTCAAGCCGGGACCACCCGGGAAGATCGCCCCGTGACCCTGGCGCGGGTTCTTGCCGACCTTGTCGCCGACGACCTCGTCGCGAAGGAAGTGGCGGACAAGCTCAACTCCGACCGGCGCGTTTCACGCGCAGACACTCATCCCCTTGTCGTCATCGCCGACCAGAAATGGAAAGACCCGCGTTCACCGCGCAAGGTGCTGCACCTCGAAGCGCTGACGCAGTGGTTCGCTGAAAAGGTCGGCCTCCCCTACATGCACGTCGATCCGTTCAAGATCGACTTTGCCGCCGTCACGAAAGTGATGTCGAATGCGTACGCGCAGCGTTACAAGATCCTTCCGGTGGGCATCGATACGAAAGAAGTGACGATCGCCACCTGCGAGCCGGACATCCGCGATTGGGAAGAGCAGCTGAAGCACATTCTTCGGCTCGACATCAAACGTGTCATCGCAAACCCGCTTGATATCCAGAGCTACCTCGTCGAGTTCTATAACCTCGCGAAATCCGTCAAAGGCGCAACGGGGCAGGACAAAGGCGCATACAGCGATATCGCCAACTTCGAGCAGCTCGTTCAGCTCGGAAGAAGCGGCAGACTCGACGCGAACGACCAGCATATCGTTCACATCTGCGACTGGTTGTTCAATTACGCTTTCGATCAGCGCGCGAGCGACATCCACCTCGAGCCGCGGCGCGAAATCGGCAATGTCCGCTTCCGCATCGACGGCGTGCTGCACACCGTTTATCAGATCCCGACGCCCGTGATGGCCGCGATGACGAGCCGCATCAAGGTGCTGTCGCGCATGGACGTGGTCGAGCGCAGGCGTCCGCAGGATGGCCGCATGAAGACCGTGACGCCGGATGCCGCGGAGGTCGAGCTGCGCCTGTCGACGATGCCGACGGCTTTCGGCGAAAAACTCGTCATGCGGATTTTCAATCCCGAGAACCTCGTGAAGGACTACACCGAGCTCGGCTTCACCGACGAAGATCTGAAGAAGTGGACCGACATGGTCGCGAGCCCGCACGGAATCATTCTCGTGACCGGG
>JBKJPI010000075.1:0-9625 GCA_046595235.1 Burkholderiales bacterium
CGAACACTTCGGCATGCCGTTCGACCGCAACCCCGACGGCACGATCTACCAGCGTCCGTTTGGTGGTCATTCGGCGAACTTCGGCGAGAAGCCGGTCGCGCGCGCATGCGCCGCGGCCGACCGCACGGGCCACGCGATGCTGCACACGCTGTACCAGCGCAACGTCCGCGCGCGGACCCAGTTCTTCGTCGAATGGATGGCGCTCGACCTCATCCGGGATCAGGCCGGCAACGTCCTCGGCGTGGTGGCGCTGGAGATGGAAACCGGGGAGGTGATGATTTTCCAGGCGAAGGCAACGCTGCTTGCGACCGGGGGCGCCGGGCGCATCTACGCTGCAAGCACCAACGCGTATATCAATACGGGCGACGGTCTGGGCATGGCCGCGCGGGCGGGTATCCCGCTCGAGGACATGGAATTCTGGCAGTTCCACCCGACGGGTGTCGCGGGTGCGGGCGTGCTGATCACGGAAGGTGTCCGCGGTGAAGGCGGTTTCCTGCTCAACAAGAACGGCGAGCGTTTCATGGAGCGCTATGCGCCGACCGTGAAAGACCTCGCAAGCCGCGACGTCGTGTCGCGCGCGATGGCAACGGAGATCAAGGAAGGGCGTGGCGCGGGTAAGGACGCTGACTACATCCTGTTGAAGCTCGACCACCTCGGCGCAGATGTCATCGATAAGCGTCTTCCCGGCATTCGCGAGATCGCCAAGAAGTTTGCGAACGTCGACCCCGTGACCGATCCGATCCCGGTAGTTCCGACCTGCCACTACCAGATGGGTGGGATCCCCACGAATTATCACGGTCAGGTGGTCGTGCCGGACGGCAGCGGCGGTGAGAAGGTCGTCAGGGGCCTTTACGCCGCGGGAGAGTGCGCGTGCGTTTCGGTCCACGGCGCCAATCGCCTCGGCACCAATTCACTCCTCGACCTGCTCGTATTCGGCAAAGCGTCGGGCGAGACCGTTATCGCGGATCTGAAGAGCGACACCGGCTCTGTCCCCGACCTTCCCAAAGACGCGGGCGATTTCTCGCTCGCGCGCCTTGCACGGCTCGATTCTGCTGCTTTGGGCGAAAGCGTCGCGGAAGTTGGCGCATCCATGCGCCGATCGATGCAGTTGAACTGCGGCGTATTCCGCTTTCCCGACGGCCTCGCCCAGGGTGTTCGCGACATGATCGAAGTGGCAGAGCGCGCGAAGCGCACCTTCATCAAAGACAAGAGCCGCGTGTTCAACACGGCGCGCGTCGAGGCGCTCGAGCTCGACAATTTGATCGAGACTGCGATGTCGACTATCGTTTCTGCGGACGCCCGCAAGGAAACCCGCGGCGCGCACGATCGCAGTGACTATCCCGATCGCCCCGGGTATGAAGCCGGGCGCGACGACAAGGAGTGGTTGAAGCATACGCTCTGGTTCAAGGAAGGCAATCGACTCGACTATAAGCCGGTGAAGCTGAAGCCACTCACGGTCGAGGCCTTCGAGCCGAAAGCGCGCGTGTATTGAGACGGAGCAACTGATGCGCTTTTCGATTTACCGTTATAACCCCGACGCGGACAAGAAGCCGCGAATGCAGGACTACGACATTGCGCTCGAGCCCACCGATCGCATGCTGCTCGATGCATTGATCCGGATCAAGGAAAACGACGATACGTTCTCGTTCCGCCGCTCGTGCCGCGAAGGTGTCTGCGGTTCCGATGCGATGAACGTAAACGGGAAGAACAAGCTCGCTTGCATCACCAAGATCACTGACGTGAAAGAGCCGGTGGTCATTCGTCCGCTGCCCGGCCTCCCGGTGATCCGCGACCTCATCGTCGACATGTCGCAGTTCTTCAAGCAGTACCACTCGATCAAGCCCTACGTGCAGAACGACACGCCGCCGCCGGAGCGCGAGCGCCTGCAGTCACCGGAGGAGCGGGAGGAGCTCAACGGGCTCTATGAGTGCATTTTGTGCGCATGTTGCTCGACCGCGTGCCCGTCGTTCTGGTGGAATCCCGACAAGTTCGTGGGGCCCGCCGGATTGTTATGGGCTTACCGCTTCATGGCTGACACGCGCGACCAGGAAACCAACGATCGCCTCGACAACCTCGAAGATCCCTACAGGCTCTTCCGCTGTCATTCGATCATGAACTGCGCCGACGTGTGTCCCAAAGGGCTCAACCCGACGCTGGCGATCAACAAGATCAGAGACATGATGGTGAAGCGCGCCGTATGAACGCGCGGCGCGGGGAAAACGCCGATCCTGCGTCGGACCCGCGGCTTGCGGACCGTATGCGCTGGCGCTGCCGGCGCGGCATGCTCGAGCTCGATCTCGTGCTGAACGCGTTTAGCGAGCGGCACCTTGCCCGGCTCGATGCAGCCGGTATCGAAGCATTCACGTCGATCCTGTCCCGGACAGATCCAGAGTTGCTCGACCTCATCATGGGCCGCAGCGAAGATTTCGAAAAACATGAAGGCGAGCTCCTGCATCTCATGCGTACTGAAGCGTGCAGCGACAGCACCACACCTGAAGCACTTGTCACAGAGTCTTAAACCGGAGAACGTTATGGCCGAGAAGCTGGCAACCCTGTCCTTCAGCGACGGCTCGCCGTCAGTGGATTTCCCTGTGCTGGGCGGCTCACAGGGCCCCGAAGTAGTCGACGTGCGTGCGCTCTACGGTAAGACCGGGAAGTTCACCTATGACCCCGGTTTCATGTCAACCGCGAGCTGCCGATCGGCCATCACGTTTATCGATGGCGATAAAGGCATTCTCATGTATCGCGGGTATCCCATTGAGCAACTCGCCGAAACGTGCGGGTTCCTCGAAGTTGCCTATCTCATCATGAATGGCGAGCTTCCGAACCAGGCCGAGCTCGACAAATTCACCGACATCGTGACGCACCATACGATGGTCCACGAGCAGCTCTCGCGCTTCTACACCGGTTTCAGGCGGGACGCGCACCCGATGGCGGTCATGTGCGGCGTGATCGGCGCGCTCTCCGCCTTCTATCATGACTCGATCGATATCTATGATCCGCGCAGCCGCGAGATATCTGCATTCCGGCTGATCGCCAAGCTGCCGACGATCACGGCAATGACCTACAAGTACAACGTGGGCCAGCCGTTCCTCTATCCACAGAACAAGCTCTCGTATGTCGAGAACTTCCTGTACATGACCTTCGGCACGCCGTGCGAGGAGTGGAAGCCGAACGCCGTGCTCACACGCGCGATGGAACGCATCCTCATCCTCCACGCGGATCACGAGCAGAACGCGTCGACGTCGACCGTAAGGCTCGCCGGGTCGACGGGTGCAAATCCGTTTGCGTGCATCGCAGCCGGCGTAGCGAGCCTGTGGGGACCGGCGCACGGCGGCGCCAACGAAGCGGTGCTGAAGATGCTTGCCGAGATCGGCGATGCAAAGAATATCCCCGCTTTCGTAAAGCGCGTGAAGGAGAAGGAAGACCACGCGATGCTGTTCGGGTTCGGACACCGGGTTTACAAGAATTATGATCCGCGTGCGAAACTCATCCAGGCCACATGTCACGAAGTTCTCGAGGCGCTCGATCTCAAGGACGACAAGCTGTTCAAGCTCGCGATGGCGCTCGAAAAAGTGGCGCTGGAAGACGAATATTTCATCAAGCGCAAACTCTACCCGAACGTCGACTTCTATTCGGGCATCGTCTACAAGGCGCTCGGCATTCCGGTTTCGATGTTCACTGCGATTTTTGCGCTCGCCCGCACCGTGGGCTGGATTGCGCAGTGGACCGAGCTCATCAGCGATCCGGATCAGAAAATCGGAAGACCCCGGCAGCTCTTCACGGGGGCCACGCCGCGCGACTTCGTGCCGATGGATAAGCGCAAATCAGTAAAGCGATGACAAATGGCGACGGGAAGGTGTGCGGAGAACGGCCGACGGGAAGGAACCAGTAGGGGGCAGCCCAATGATGAAAGAATTTCTCGGCAATTCGTATTTGTTCGGCTCGAACGCACCGTTCATCGAGTCGCTGTACGAGTCGTACCTGCAGGATCCGCAGTCGGTCGAAGCGCGCTGGCGCGGATATTTCGACGAGCTTCAGGGGCTCGACGACGGCCCGCCCGACGTGTCGCACGAGGACGTGCGCGAGCGCTTCATCGACATGGCGAAATCGCGGCGGCCGACTCGCGCTGCGCCGCCGGCACAATCCAAGCTCGGCGATAAACAATTCGGCGTCCTCCAGCTCATCACCGCCCATCGCACACTCGGGGCGCGCCACGCCAATTGCGACCCGCTGGGACGCGTTGAAAAACCCAATATTCCGGAGCTCGACCCGGCCTGTTACGGCCTTGCCGAAGCAGACCTCGAGCGCGTATTCAACACCGGCACGCTGGTGTGGAAGCGCGAGGCCACGCTGCGCGAGATCCTCGACTTCCTGAAAGACACGTACTGCGGCTCGATCGGCACCGAGTACATGTACATGACCGACATGCCGCAAAAGCGCTGGGTTCAGGAGCGGCTGGAGTCGACTCGCTCGACGCCTTCGTTTGAGCCCGAATTCAGGAAGCACATTCTCGAGCGGCTCACCGCAGCTGAGACCCTCGAGAAGTACATGCACACGCGCTATGTCGGGCAGAAGCGCTTTTCTGGCGAAGGCGGGGAATCGCTGATTCCCCAGCTGGACCTTCTCCTTCAGCGCGCCGGCAAGGCGGGGGTGCAAGAGCTCGTGCTCGGGATGGCGCACCGCGGCCGGCTCAACGTGCTCGTGAATACGATGGGGAAGATGCCCAAGGATCTATTCGCGGAGTTCGAAGGCAAGCACGACGATCATCACCTGCTTTCGGGCGATGTGAAATACCACAACGGCTTTTCTTCCAACGTGATGACCCCCGGCGGGCCGATGCATGTCACGCTCGCGTTCAATCCTTCGCACCTCGAGATCGTGAACCCGGTTGTCGAAGGGTCCGTGCGGGCGCGCCAGCATCGACGGCGCGATTTCACGGGCGACCAGGTGCTCCCCGTTCTGATTCACGGGGATGCTTCGTTCGCCGGTCAGGGCGTCATTCAGGAAACGCTCAACCTCGCGCAGACGCGCGGCTATGGCACCGGCGGCACGGTGCACATTGTGGTGAACAACCAGATCGGCTTCACGACATCAGATCCGCGGGACGCGCGCTCGACGCTTTACTGCACCGATGTTGCGAAGATGCTCGAAGTGCCGATCTTCCACGTGAATGGCGACGACCCGGATGCGGTGTGCCTCGTGACGGAGATCGCGCTCGACTACCGCATGAAGTTCCATCGCGACGTGGTGGTCGATCTCGTGTGCTATCGGCGTCTCGGACATAACGAGCAGGATGAGCCGATGGTCACTCAGCCGCTGATGTACAAGACCATCGCAAAACTGCCAACCACCCGGAAGCTGTACGCGGACAAGCTCGAACGCCAAGGCGTGATCGGCGCCGGCGATTCGGAGGAGCTGATCGCGGCATTCCGCAAGGCGCTGGACGCGGGTTACCACACCAACAAAACCATACTGCAGAACTATAAGCCGCCCTTCGAAATCGACTGGAGCATGTATCAGGGCGTGAAATGGAACGAGCAGGACGATACGCGGCTCCCGCTCGACCGGCTGAAGCGCCTTGCCGACGTCATTACGACGGTCCCGGCGAATTTCAAGCTGCATCCCCGCGTGCAGAAAATCATGGACGACCGGCGCCTGATGGCGCGTGGCGACCTGCCGCTCGACTGGGGCATGGCCGAGCACCTGGCTTATGCCACGTTGCTCGACGAAGGCTACTCGATCCGCCTGTCGGGGCAGGATAGCGGCCGCGGCACGTTCTTTCACCGTCACGCTGTGCTGCACGACCAGAACCGGGAGCGCTGGGATCAGGGCACCTACGTGCCCCTCCAGAACGTGAGTGAGAAGCAGGGCGACTTCGTGGTGATCGATTCGCTGCTCTCGGAAGCCGCCGTCGTCGGTTTCGAATATGGCTATGCGACCTCGAGCCCGAACGAGCTCGTGATCTGGGAAGCGCAATTCGGCGATTTCGCGAACGGGGCACAGGTCGTCATCGACCAGTTCATCGCGGCCGGCGAAGTGAAGTGGGGCCGCATGTGCGGCCTCGTGATGATGCTGCCGCACGGCTACGAAGGCCAGGGACCCGAGCATTCATCCGCGCGTATAGAGCGTTATCTTCAGCTCTGCGCTGACTACAACATGCAGGTCTGTGTTCCGGCGACTCCGGTCCAGTTCTATTACCTGCTGCGGCGGCAGATGACCCGGCCGTATCGCAAGCCGCTCGTGCTCATCACGCCGAAGAGCCTTCTTCGTCACAAGGACTCGACCTCGCCGCTCGAGGAATTTGCCAACGACAAGTTCCGTCCGATCAACGAGGACTGGGACGCGCAGGAGATCGATCCGGCGAAGGTGACGCGCGTGGTTTTCTGCAGCGGAAAGGTTTTCTACGATCTTCGCAACGGGCGGAAAGCACGCGGCACGCAGAACCTTCCGCTGGTGCGCGTCGCGCAGCTGTACCCTTTCGCGCACGAGGACATGCAGGCGCAACTCGAGCGCTACAAGAACGCCACCGAGATCGTGTGGTGCCAGGAAGAGCCGCGCAACCAGGGTGCCTGGCATCGCATTCAACACTACCTGCTGCGGCACCTCCTGCCGCATCAGAAGCTTTATTACGCCGGGCGCGAATCCTCCGCCTCACCTGCGGCCGGCTACAAGCAGTTGCACGACGAGCAGCAGAAAGCGCTCGTCGAGCAGGCACTGACGCTGGCAGCCGGCACCGAGCCGCGGGTCATCGGACAGCAGCCTCGGCCCCTCCTGGCGGGCGAAGACTATTAGTGAGAAGCGCGGGTATGCGTATGCTCAAACTTAGGATGGCTTTATGTTGATCGAAGTGAAAGTGCCGCAGTTATCAGAGTCGGTCGCCGAAGCGACGCTCGTGAACTGGCACAAGCAGGCAGGTCAGTACGTCAATCGTGACGAGAATCTCGTCGACATCGAAACCGACAAAGTCGTTCTGGAGACGCCCGCGCCTGACTCGGGCCTCCTCGTCAAAATTCTGAAAGGCGACGGCGGAACGGTGACGAGCAACGAGCTCATCGCGCAGATCGATACGGCTGCCGCGAAGCCTGCGGCGGACGCGAAGGCGGCAGACGCTAAACCGGCCGCAAAGGCGCCTGCCATGAAGGCAGCTGCGAAAACGGCCGCCGCGGCTACGCCTGCAATGCCGGCGGCACAGAAGCTCGCTGCGGAGAAGCAGGTCGACACCGCTGCGATCGCCGGCACCGGCCGCGGCGGTCGCGTGACCAAGGGTGACGTGCTCGACGTGCTCGAGAGTGGGTCACAGGCGGGCGGGGCGGCACCGGCCCCGCAGTCCGAGGCGCGCCGCGCGCCGGCACCGGCGGTAGATCTTGGCGATCTCGGCGAGCGTCCCGAGCAGCGGGTGCCGATGTCGCGCCTTCGCGCGCGCATTGCCGAGCGTCTGGTGCAATCGCAGTCGACCGCTGCAATTCTCACGACTTTCAACGAAGTGAACATGCAGCCGGTTATGGATCTTCGTAACCGCTACAAAGACCGCTTCGAGAAAGAGCACGGCGTGAAGCTCGGCTTCATGTCGTTCTTCGTGAAGGCGTCGGTTTACGCGCTGAAAAAGTTTCCGCTCGTGAATGCGTCGATCGATGGCCCTGACATCGTCTATCACGGCTATTACGACATCGGTGTTGCTGTTGGAAGTCCGCGCGGGCTCGTGGTCCCGGTGATCCGGAATGCGGATAGCTTAAGCCTCGCGGAAATCGAGAAGACGATTGTCGATTTCGGCAAGCGTGCCCAGGATGGGAAGCTCACGCTGGAAGAGCTTACCGGCGGCACCTTTTCGATTTCCAATGGCGGTGTTTTCGGCTCGATGCTCTCGACGCCGATCATCAATCCTCCGCAAAGCGCCATTCTCGGCGTGCATGCAACGAAAGAGCGGCCGGTGGTCGAAGAGGGTCAGATCGTCATTCGCCCCATGAACTATCTCGCGCTCTCGTACGATCACCGTATCATCGACGGCCGCGAAGCCGTGCTCTCTCTAGTAGCGATGAAAGATGTACTTGAAGACCCTGCACGAATGCTGCTCGAGATCTAGAGAGCGCAGCGACGAATGGCAAAAAACTTCGACGTAGTCGTCATTGGCGCGGGCCCGGGCGGATATATCGCAGCCATTCGCGCGGCGCAGCTCGGTCTTACGGTCGCGTGCATCGACGACTGGAAAACGAGCGACGGCAAGCCCGCGCCTGGCGGCACGTGCACGAACGTGGGCTGCATTCCGTCCAAGGCACTGCTGCAGTCGTCGGAGAACTACGAGCACGTCGGACACAGCTACGCCGAGCACGGGATCAAGGTCAAGGAGCTGTCTCTTGATCTTGCGCAGATGCTGAAGCGCAAAGACAAGGTCGTGCGTCAGAACAACGACGGCATCCTGTATCTCTTTAAAAAGAACAAGGTCACCTTCTTGAATGGCCGTGCGAGCTTCGTGCGCGGCGACGCCAATGGTTATGAAATCAAGGTTTCGGGCAAGCCCGAAGATACGCTCAACGCGCGCCACGTGATCGTCGCGACGGGCTCGAGCCCGCGCGCACTTCCCGGTGCACCGTTCGACGGAAAGCTGATCCTCGACAACGACGGTGCGCTCGCAATGGGTGAAGTGCCCAAACGCCTGGGCGTGATCGGCGCGGGCGTGATCGGTCTCGAGATGGGAAGCGTGTGGCGCAGACTCGGTGCCGAAGTGCGTATCCTCGAAGCACTGCCGACATTTCTCGGCGCTGCCGATGAGCAGGTCGCGAAAGAAGCGGCAAAGGTTTTTGCAAAGCAGGGGTTGGCATTCGAGCTCGGGGTGAAGATCTCTAAAGTGACGTTGAAGAAAGATGTCACGGTCGAATATGCCGATTCGACAGGCAAGGCGCAGTCAGCCACGTTCGACCGGCTGATCGTGGCAATCGGCCGCATACCTAATACCAAGGGTCTCGAACCCGAAGCCGTGGGACTCAAGCTCGACGAGCGCGGATTCGTTGCGGTCGACCACGACTGCCACACCAATCTTCCGAATGTATGGGCGGTCGGTGACGTCGTGCGTGGGCCCATGCTCGCCCATAAGGCCGAAGAAGAAGGTGTAGCCGTCGCACAGCGCATCGTCGGTCAGTACGGGCACGTCGACTTCAATACGGTGCCGTGGGTGATCTATACCAGCCCCGAGATCGCGTGGGTCGGCAAGACCGAGCAGGAGCTCAAAACTGACGGGGTGGCGTTCAAGACAGGCACCTTTCCGTTCATGGCCAATGGCCGCGCGCGCGCGCTGGGCGACACCACAGGCTTTGCCAAGATCATTGCGGATGCTCAATCTGACCGCATCCTCGGGGTTCACCTGATCGGCCCGATGGCCTCGGAGCTTATTGCAGAGGCCGTGGTGGCCATGGAATTCGGCGCCTCGGCAGAAGACATCGCGCTCATCTGCCACGCCCATCCGTCGCTCAGCGAAGCCACCAAAGAGGCGGCGCTGGCGGTGGACAAGCGAACACTGAATTTCTGACGTGACATCCGTCCTCGAGCAGCAAGTTCAAGCTGATACTGCTCGGGTACGGATGTCACGTCAGAAATTCAGTGATCTCTTGTCCACCGCCAGCGCCGCCTC